>NZ_CAURMG010000009.1:0-50740 GCF_963525875.1 uncultured Gemella sp.
GATTATTAAATACAGTACAATATAATGTAGCTAGAAAACAAAAAGATTTAAAACTTCTTGAAATTGGACGCGTATTTTTCGGTAGTGGTGATGACAATATTCAACCAAAAGAAACATTGTATTTGAGTGCAGCTTTAACTGGTGAAGAAAGAGCAACTAAATGGCTTAAAGAAAGTAGTGCTTTAGACTTCTTTGCGGCTAAAGGATATTTAGAAGTTGTATTTGAACGTTTAGGATTAGATGAGAAAGTTACGTATAAAAAATCTACTCTTGAAGGTATGCATCCAGGTCGCTTTGCTGAGGTTTATTTAGGTGAAAAACGTATTGGATTTATCGGTGAAGTTCATCCACAAGTTGCAGACAAACTTGGATTAAATAAAACTTATGTATTTGAAATTAATTTAGATGAAGTAATTTCAGAAAGCAAAGTTAAGCCTAAATACGAAGAAGTAACAAAATATCCAGAAATTACACGTGATATTGCAATGCTAGTTGACGTGAAAGATGAGTATCAAAATATTTATAATGTTGTTGAATCAGTAAATAATAAGTTAATTAGCAAAGTAGAATTATTCGATTTATATGCTGGTGCTGAGTTATTAGCTGGTAAGAAATCTTTAGCGTTAACAATTACTTATAGCGATAAACAAAAAACTTTAACAGATGAGGAAGTAACATCAGTGCATGATAAAGTACTTGCTGCACTTACAGCGTACGGAGCTATTATTAGGTAGGTAGTCTATGATTACACAAATTATATTATTTTGTATTTTGGCATATGTAATTGGATCTATTCCTTTTGCATTGATAGTAGGAAAAGTATTTTATAATACTGATATTAGGACATTAGGAAGTGGAAACTTAGGTACAACAAATACATTCAGATGCCTTGGAAAAAAAGCAGGGATAACTGTTTTTGTATGTGATGTATCAAAAGGGATTGTAGCTACATTTTTACCAACATTAATGTTAGGTAGAGTAGATTTTCTATCAGTATTTGGAGCTTTTGCGATGATAGGGCATGTGTTCCCTATCTTTGCAAACTTCAAAGGAGGAAAAGCGGTAGCAACAGGATCAGGAGTTTTTATATTCTTATATCCTATGTTGAGTTTATTATTATTGGTAATATTCTTTACAACGTTATTCTTAACAGGATATGTTTCTTTGGGAAGTATCTTAATGAGTATAACTGCTATTGGATACTTAAGTATTTTTGAATCAGGTATTGATAAGTGGATAATGATAGTCATGTGTGTATTTGTTATTTATGTACACAAAAAGAATATATCAAGGTTAATAAATGGGACAGAAAATCAATCGAAATTGAAATTGAAATTTAAAAGGGGAACAAAGAATGACAAAAATCATTAGTGGAACTGAGCTTGCAAAGAAGTTGCGAGAAGAAATAAAAAATGAAGCAGCTGTATTAAGAGAAAAAGGTGTTGAACCAACACTTGCTGTAGTATTAGTTGGAGATAATAAAGCTTCAAGAAGTTATGTAAATTCAAAACATAAAGCTTGTTTAGAAAATAATATAAATTCTGTAAAAATAGAATTACCAGAAGAGATTACTACTGATGATTTACTAAATGAAATTAAAAAATTAAATACAGATGATAAGGTTCATGGGATCCTAGTACAATTACCTTTACCTAAACATATAGATGAGGAAAAAGTTTTGAATGCTGTTAGTGTACTTAAAGATGTTGATGGTTTTCATCCTGTAAATGTTGGTAAACTGGTTATTGGTGAAGCTAAACTTATCCCGTGTACACCATTAGGAATTTTAGAAATGATAAAATCTACTGGAGAAGAAATTTCTGGAAAACTAGCATTAGTAATTGGAAGAAGTAATATTGTAGGAAAACCTATATCAACTTTACTACTTCAAAATAATGCAACGGTAATTACTGCGCATTCTAGAACTAAGAACCTGGAATCATTAATTGAACAAGCGGATATTATAGTGAGCTGTGTAGGTGTCGCTCATTTCTTAAGTGGAAAAGAAAAAGTTAAACCAACATGTACAATTATCGATGTAGGTAATAATTATAAAGATGGTAAATTAGTAGGTGATGTAAATCTAGATGAATTTTTAGATAAAGTAGCATACATTTCACCAGTTCCAGGAGGGGTAGGACCATTAACGATTACTATGTTAATGAGAAATACTTTAACTGCTACTTATGATTTACTGAATAAATAAATTAAGGAATTATATAAGTAATTTGAGACTATATTTAATTGAAAAGTTAATGATTTAATGATACAATAATATATTGTACAAGAATGCATTATTTTTAAAGATATAGACTTATAATTTAGACTGTGATATAATTTTAGAAATATATATAGTAAGAAATTTATGTGGGAGGTTTGTAATTAATGATTAGATTTCTAGGAAAAGTTGCTGCTGAAATGAGAAAAGTAAGTTGGCCAACTTTTAGCGAACTTGTTAGAAAAACATTGATTGTTATTGTTGTAGTTGGAATATTAATGTTATTTAGCTACGTAGTTGATTTAGGAATAACTGCTGGAATTAGACATTTCAGTAGATAAGAGAGGTTATTATGAGCGATACAGTAAGTAAAGAGTGGTATGTGATACATACATATTCTGGATATGAAAACAAAGTTAAAGATAATATTGAAAAAAGAGTTGAGTCTCTTGGTATGGAGGATAAAATTTTTAGAATCGTTGTACCTGAAGAAAAAGAGACAATTTTAACTCCTACTGGAAAGAAAAAAGAAGTTAATAGAAAAACATTCCCAGGATACGTTCTTGTTGAGTTAGTTATGACTGATGACTCTTGGTTCGTTGTTAGAAATACGCCTGGTGTAACAGGATTTGTTGGATCTCATGGTGGAGGTTCAAAACCAAGTCCTTTATTACCTGAAGAAATCAACTTTATTTTACAACAAATGGGATTATCTAGTGTTGTAGATATTGATATTGAAGTTGGAGATTATGTTCGTGTTATCTCTGGCCCATTTGTTGGTATGGAAGGTAAAGTTGTTAACCTAGACTTACACAACTATAAAGTTGATGTTATGATTGAACTTATGGGTAGAGAAACCAAGGTTGAGCTTGAGCTTTATAATATAGAAAAATTCTAAGAAAGGAAAAGCTATCTCTAAAGATAGTCGGATAGAGTGTGGAAAAAATTGCTATAATTATGGATTCAACTGCATATTTATCAGAAGATTTAAAAAAAGAATTAGATATTAGTACTGTTTATTTAAATCTTGTTATTGGTAATAATTCATATAAAGAAATAATTGATATGCCTCTTGATAAATATTATGATTATTTAAAAAATCCTAATAATCCCTTCCCGACAACTTCTCAACCAGCTATTGGAGAAGTCGTAGCTTGCTTAGAAAAATTAAAAGAAGAAGGATATACTGATGTTATCGCTATCGCTTTATCTAGCGGAATAAGTGGTACGTATTCATCTTATTCTGTAGCTGGACTAATGGTCGATGGTTTAAATGTTCATCCATTTGATTCTGAAGTATCTTGTAGACCAGAAGGTTATTATGCTATTAAAGCAGCAAGATTAATTAAAGAAGGAAAATCTTGTAAGGAGATTATTTCAGCTTTAAATGAAATGAAAAAAGTGTCTAAAGCGTATTTTATGGCTGATGACTTATCTCATTTGCAAAGAAGTGGTCGTTTAAGTGGAGCTCAAGCAATGGTAGGAAGCTTACTTCAGGTGAAACCATTACTACATTTTGATGATAAAGTAATTGTACCGTTTCAAAAAATTCGTACTTATAAAAAAGTAGTATCAAGAATGTATGAATTGTTTGATGAATACTATAATCAACACAAAAATGAGAACATTACAGTTTGTGTTCTACATGTTGACGCATTAGAGAAAGCAGAAGAGATTAAGAAATATATTGAAGAAAATTATTCGAATGTAACTGTTGATATAGATGGAATAAGTCCAGTTATATCTACTCATCTTGGTATTGGTGCAGTTGCAATCGGATGGACAATATTATAATAACAAATTAAGAGGTGGAAAAAATGGTTCAAACTATGGCACATACTTGCTACCGTGTAGCAAACCTAAAAGAATCAGTAAAATTTTATACTGAAGCATTTGACTTTGTTGTAAGTCGTGAAAGAGACTTTCCAGAGTACAAGTTTACATTGGTATATTTAACTTTACCTGGATCTAATTATGAATTAGAATTAACTTATAATTATGATCATGGTGCTTATGATCTTGGCGATGGATATGGTCATATTGCTATTTCTGTAGAAGATTTAGAGGCACTATATGAAAAACATAAAGCGGCAGGATATGATGTAACAGACCTTAAAGGTTTACCAGGATTCCCGCCAAGCTACTACTTCATTAAAGATCCAGATGGATATAAAATTGAAGTTATTCGTACTAAAATGTAGTTATCATTTGATTTATTTATAATCATATGATATAATTTAGTTAAATTGAAATAAATTACCGAAAGGGTGGTGAATTTTGAAAGGTTCTCCGCTCTTTTATATTGCAATGAAAAATTAAGAAAGAGGTGCACTGTATGAGTATAGTAGATAAAGTAAAAGTTATAGCAACGAAACAGGCTGAAAATACGGAATTTTCTCTTTATGATGTGGAATATGTTAAAGAGGGTACTGAGTACTTTCTACGTATCTATTTTGATAAAGATGGTGGTCTTACGCTTGATGATTGTGTATTACTAAGTGAAAAACTTGCAGAAGAACTTGATAAAGAAGATTTTATCAGTGACAAATATTATTTAGAAGTTTCTTCTCCAGGTATTGAGAGAGATTTGAGAAACTTAGAAGAAGTTACTAATTCTGTTGGGAAGTATGTTTATATAAAAACATATGAAAAAATTGATGGTCAAAAAGAATTTTATGGTGATATATTAGCTGTAGAAGGTGAAGAAATTACGATAGAATATAAAGATAAGGCGAGAGTGAAGAAATCAACGATTAATTACACTAAAATCGCTAAAATTAGATTAGCTGTTAAATTTTAATTATTAAAGGAGAAAGAAAGATGAGCAAGGATTTGCTTAAAGCTATTAAATTAATTGAACAAGAAAAAGGAATTGCAGAAGATATATTGGTAGAGGCTATTGAGTTGGCTTTATTATCTGCATATAAAAAGAATTTTAATGCTGCTAAAAATGTACGAGTAGATTTCAACAGAGCTACAGGTGATTATAAATTTATCATTAGAAAAGATGTTGTAGAAGAAGTTTATGATGATAGAATTGAGTTTGCATTAGAAGATGCTTTGAAAATCAATCCTGCATATGAAGTAGGAGATATTTATGAAGTTGTTGATTTACCAAGCGATTTTGGTCGTGTTGGTGCACAAGCTGCTAAACAAGCATTATTACAAAGACTTCGTGAAGCTGAAAAAGAAATTCTTTATAAAGAATATATTGAACATGAAGGTGAAATTCTTTCTGGTACTATAGATAGAATTGATACTAGATACGTATATGTTAAGCTTGGAAAAATAGAAGCTATTCTTGGTGAAAATGAGAGAGTTAAAGGAGAAACTTATGTTCCTCAAACTCCAATTAAAGTGTATATAGCTAAAGTTGATAACCCAACTCGTGGAAGTAAACCACATGTATTAGCTTCAAGATCTCATCCAGAATTTATCAGAAGATTATTCGAAATCGAAGTCCCTGAAATTTATAGTGGTACTGTTGAAATTAAGAGTGTATCACGTGAAGCTGGAGAAAGAACTAAATTAGCAGTTTTTGCTGAAGATAAAAATATTGATCCTGTAGGGGCTTGTGTTGGTAATAAAGGAGAACGTGTTAATCGTATAGTTGAAGAATTAAACGGTGAAAAAATTGATATTATTACTTGGGATGCTGATCCTGTTAAATTTATCACTAATGCGTTAGCACCGGCTAAAGTTGAAGAAATCTTAATTGATGAAGAAGAAAAAATTGCAAATGTAAAAGTTAAAGATGATCAACTTTCACTAGCAATTGGTAAAAAAGGTCAGAATGTTCGTCTAGCTGCTAAATTAACAGGTTGGAAAATCGACATAAAAGCTGCTGAATAGTGAGGTATTGATTATGAAGAAAAGAAAAGTACCAACAAGAAAATGCATTCTAACAAACGAGATGTTTGCTAAAAAAGATTTATTAAGAATTGTAAAGAATAAAGAAGGCGAAATCTCTGTAGATCCAACTGGGAAAAAAGCTGGGCGTGGAGCATATGTTGTAGCTGACCTAGAAGTTATAAAAGCTGCACAAGAGAAGAAACAACTAGAGAAATTTTTCTCAACGTCACCGGAAATTATGGAGCCTATCTATAACGAAGTAATTAGATTAATTTATAGAAAGTCAATTCCACAGAAATAATGATAAAAGTATATAATTTATTAGGTTTAATGCAAAGGGCAGGTAAACTTATTACAGGTGAAGATTTAATTACAAAGAATTTAAAAAATAATAAAATCAAATTGTTAGTTATTGCTGAAGATTGTGGTGTTAATACAAAAAAGAAATTAACGGATAAGGCTAATTTTTATAATGTTAAATACATCGAATTTTCTACAATAGAGAATATTAGTACTGCGATAGGCAGAGATAATCGTGTAGCTGTTGGAATAACTGATGATGGATTTATAAAGAAATTTAAACAATTATTAGAAGAAGGAGGAAGACAATAATGAAAAAAGTCAGAATTTATGAGTACGCCAAAGAAGTCGGAAAACAATCGAAAGACCTTATTACAGTTTTAAAAGATGCGAATATTGAAGTATCGAATCATATGTCAATGCTAACAGAAGAGGGGTTAGCTAAGCTTGATAGTGTCTTCAAGAAACAAGAGGAAACTATCCAAAATGAGCAATCTTCAAATAACGAAGGTAAGAACAATAAAAAGAAAAAAAATAAAAAAGAGAAAAATAGAAAAGCTCAAAAACAACAACCAGCTATTATTGAAGCTCCAACAGAAGAGACAATTTCGGAAGATACTATTTTAGTAAAAGATGGAATGACTGTTGGTGAACTTTCAGAAGCTTTAAGTGTAGGTTCTACTGAACTTATAAAAAAATTATTCATGGAACTTAAAATAATGGCGAATATTAACCAGTCTCTTACTTTAGAGCAAATCGAGTTAATAGCTATGGATTACGGTAAAGAAATCCAAGAGGAAGTAGAAATTAATAAAGAAGACTTAGATCTTTACTTCGAAGTTGAAGATGCTGAAAAAGATCTTAAAGAACGTGCTCCAATCGTAACAATTATGGGACATGTTGACCACGGTAAAACAACATTATTAGATACAATTAGAAATTCTCGTGTTACAGCAGGAGAAGCAGGTGGTATCACTCAGCATATTGGTGCCTATCAAGTACGTGCTAAAGATAAAAAAATTACATTCTTAGATACACCGGGGCACGCCGCATTTACTACAATGCGTGCACGTGGAGCTAAAATCACTGACGTAACTATCTTGGTTGTTGCTGCAGATGATGGTGTTATGCCTCAAACAATCGAAGCTATTAACCATGCTAAAGCAGCTGATGTGCCTATTATTGTTGCGGTTAACAAAATGGATAAACCACAAGCTAACCCTGATAGAGTAATGAATGAATTAGTAGAATATGGATTAATTTCTGAAGAATGGGGTGGAGATACTATCTTCGTACCAATCTCAGCTCTTAAAGGTGAAGGTATTGATGAATTATTGGAAAATATTTTATTAGTAACTGAAATGCAAGAATTAAAAGCTAATCCAAATCGTTTAGCATTAGGTACAGTTATCGAAGCTAAACTTGATAAAGGTCGTGGAGCTGTAGCTACACTATTAGTACAAAATGGTAGCTTAAATGTTGGAGATCCACTAGTAGTAGGTAATACATTTGGTCGTGTTCGTGCTATGATTAATGATCGTAGTAAAAACATCCAAACAGCTAAACCATCTACTCCTGTAGAGATCACAGGTTTACAAGACGTTCCAAATGCAGGAGATCGTTTCGTAGTATTTGGAGATGAGAAAACTGCTCGTCAAATCGGTGAAAAACGTCAACAACAATATATTGAAACTACTCGTCAAGCAAGTTCAGCTGTTTCACTAGATACATTATTCGAACAAATGAAACAAGGTGAGATGAAAGACCTTAACATTATTATTAAAGCAGACGTTCAAGGTTCTGTTGAGGCATTAGCTATGTCATTAGCAAAAATTGATGTTGAAGGTGTTAACGTACGTATTATCCACACTGGTGTTGGTGCGATTAATGAATCTGATATTACATTAGCAGTTGCATCAAATGCAGTAGTAATTGGATTTAACGTTCGTCCTGACAATAATGCTAAACAAATGGCGCAAACTGAGCAAGTTGATATCCGTCTGCACAGCATAATTTATAAAGTTATAGAGGAAATCGAAGCAGCGATGACTGGATTATTAGATCCGGAATTCGTAGAGAAAGTTATCGGTCTTGCAGAAGTACGTCAAGTGTACAAAGTATCTAAAATTGGTACAATCGCTGGTGCTTATGTAACTGAAGGTAAGGTATCACGAGATGGTAAAGTACGTGTAATCCGTGATAGTGTAGTTATTTACGAAGGTGAAATAGATACATTAAGAAGATTTAAAGATGATGTAAAAGAAGTACAAAGTGGTTATGAATGTGGTATGACTGTAGAAAACTTCAACGATATTAAAGAAGGAGATGTATTCGAAGTATACATCATGGAAGAAGTAAAAAAATAGGAGGAAAACTTTATGTCAGAACTTAGAGTTAATAGACTTGCAGAACAAATAAAAAAAGAGATTACATATGTATTAGCTACAAAAGTGAAAAATCATGATTTAGGATTTGTTACTGTAACAGAAGTTGCTTTGACAGGGGATTATTCTCAAGCAAAAGTGTTCTATACTGTTTTAGGTGGAGAACGTGAAAAAGAAAAAACAAAAGAAGCTTTTAAGAAAATTAAAGGTTTCGTAAAAAGTGAAGTTGCTAAGAAAATTAAAATAAGAAAATTTCCAGAATTAATTTTTCAATACGACACTACTGCCGAATATGCTTTACACATTGAGAGTTTAATTGCTAGTGTTAGTAAAAAGGATAAAGATGAAGATTAATTAGAATAGAGGAGCGGTTTAATTATTGTACATATAAAAAATCTTTAATTAAATCGCCCTAGCATGGCTTCTTTTCTAATTAAATAAAAAAGTAATTAGCTATGACTTCTAAAAAGTTATGTTTGAGATTTTTTGAATTTATTTAGACAGTAAAATTCAATATTTCAAATTTTTAGTAATATAAAAATTTTAAAGGAGAATATAATGTTACAAGTAACTAATTTAGGTTTACGTTTTGCAGATAGAAAATTATTTGAAGATGTAAATATAAAATTTACAAATGGTAACTGCTACGGTTTAATCGGAGCTAATGGAGCAGGGAAAACAACATTTTTAAAATTGTTATCTGGTGAAATAGATTCACAACAGGGTCACGTATCTTTAGGGAAAGGTGAACGTCTTGCAGTACTTCGCCAAAACCACTTCGCTTATGAAGAAAATAGAGTTATTGATGTTGTAATGATGGGGCATGAACGTCTATGGGATGTTATGAATCGTAAAAATGAAATCTATATGAAAGATCCGTTCACTGAGGAAGATGGAATCATCGCTGCTGAACTTGAAGGTGAGTTTGCTGAAATGGATGGTTGGACTGCGGAAAGTGATGCGGCACAACTTCTTGAGGGATTAGGTATTGCTGTAGAATTTCATGATATGCTTATGGGTGAGCTTGATAATGCTATTAAAGTTAAAGTTCTTTTAGCTCAAGCGTTATTTGGTAATCCTGACGTACTTCTTCTGGATGAGCCAACCAACGGTCTTGATATTAGTGCAATTAAGTGGTTAGAAGAGTTCTTAATTAACTTTGAGAACACTGTTATCGTAGTCAGCCATGACCGTCATTTCTTAAATAACATCTGTACACATATATGTGACTTAGACTTTGGTAAGATTCAACTATATGTTGGTAACTACGATTTCTGGTATCAATCTAGTCAGCTTGCTAGAAGAATGGCAGAAGATAACAATAAGAAAAAAGAAGAAAAAATTAAAGAATTACAAGAATTCATCGCACGTTTCTCAGCGAATGCTTCTAAATCAAAACAAGCAACAAGTAGGAAGAAAATGCTTGATAAAATTACTCTTGACGATATTAAACCAAGTAGCCGTCGTTACCCATATGTTCGTTTCACACCAGATCGTGAAATTGGAAATGATTTATTAATCGTTGACGGTGTAAGTAAAACTATTGAAGGTAAAGAAGTATTAAGCAATGTAAGTTTCACTGTAAATCCTAACGATAAAGTTATCTTATTAGGAGATGAAGTTTCTAAAACTACATTATTAAAAATTCTTGCAGGTGAAATGGAACCAGATAGTGGAACAGTTAAATGGGGTATTACAACTTCTAGAAGTTATATGCCAAAAGATAACTCTGAATATTTTGAAGGATTAAAACTTTCACTAGTAGAGTGGCTTCGCCAATATGCTTCTCCTGAAGAAGAAAGTGAAGCGTACTTACGTTCATTCCTAGGTAGAATGTTATTCTCTGGTGAAGAAGCACTTAAACGCGCTCATGTATTATCAGGGGGAGAAAAAATGCGTTGTATGTTATCTAAAATGATGTTATCTAAAGCTAACGTTATTCTTTTAGATGAACCTACAAACCACCTTGACTTAGAGTCTATTACAGCAGTCAATGAAGGTATTATTGCATTCAAAGGTTCTGTATTCTTCACATCTCACGATTATGAGTTTATTCAAACAATTGCAAATAGAGTAGTTGAATTAACACCTGAAGGTGCAATCAATAAAGAGATGGATTACGAAAACTATCTAAGATTCAAAGGTATTATAGATTAAAAAAACTAGGAGATATACTGTTTTGGTATATCTCCTTTTAGTATTGTAATTAAAAACTTACTTTCTCAAAAACTTGTTTTGTAACTTCGTTAAATGCTGCAACTTCTTCTTTAGAGAATCTATTGAATTCGATAGAATCTATATCAAGTAAGGCTACAACTTTATCGTTTTGAATGATTGGAATTACTAACTCACTATTAGTGGTACTATCGCATGCAATATGTCCTGGAAACTTATGAACATCTTCAACGTAAATAGTTTCGCGCGTAGTGAAGCAGTGACCGCATACACCTTTATTAAATGGTATACGAGTACAGGCAACTTTTCCTTGGAATGGTCCAAGAACTAGATTGTTATTTTCCTCATCTAATAAATAAAAACCAACCCAGTTTGTATTTGGTAAGTATTCTTTGTACAGAGCTGACAAATTAGATAAATTAGTAACTAAATTGTCCTCTTCTGATACTAATGCTGTGGCTTGTGCTATAAATAATTGTTTATTTTCTACTATATTCATTACTATACCTCATAAAATAGACTTTTTACTATTCTCTCACAATAGGTAAAAAAAATAAAGCGATAAGTGCAGTAGTTATTAAATAATATTGTTTAGAAAGTTTGTAATTATATTTCGATACTATATAATTATGTATATTTTGTATTTTTACAATTTATCAAAAATATTTAGTAATAACTTTGAAAAAAATATTGAAAAAATTTTAAAAAAATGATTGAAACACTTTGTTTTTTGTGATAAAAATGGTATAATTTTGTTAGGTTATTGTATTAATAAACGTAAAAAATTAAATATAAAATTTCAGGGGGAAGATATATGACATATATATTTTTATTTGTGTGTATCCTTGTTCTTGGAGGAGTAGTAGCACTATTCATCTTTAGAAATAGGAAAAAACAAGATTTATACCCTCTTTTAGTTATGAAAGATGAGCTAGAAAGAGAAACACTATCTGATGATTTGAAAAAAGTAAAAGCACTTGAAATTGCTGGTAAGGCTGAAAAGCTTTATGCACAATGGGAAAGTGAATGGTACGAAATTCAAAGTATCGATATTGAAGAACTTGACAGAGATCTTTATAGTGCAGAAACTTATATTGATAAATTTAATTTCAAACGTGCTGATGAAATTATAATGAACAGTGGTGAATTAATAGCGAATATCAAGGATAGAATCGCTGGAATTAGAAAAGAAATTAAAGAATTAACAGAAGTTGAACCTAGAAATAGAGAACTATATGAAGAAATCGTTGTTGAGTACAAAGAGCTTAATAGAGAACTATTAGCAAAACGTCATCAATATGGTGCGGCAGCTGAACAATTTGAACAAAATATCAAAGAAATAGCTCCACAACTTGATGATTTCAAACTTCTAACATCTACAGGAAAATACATTGAAGCTCAAGATAAGATTAATTATGTGAAGGAATTAATTACTAGTCTAAAAGAAAGAATGGAAGTTTTACCTGATCTGTTAAAAGAAATTGAAAAAACTTGTCCTGCTCAAATTCAGTCGTTAAGACTTAAAGTTGAGGAAATGGAGAAAAAAGGATTTAAACTAACTCACTTAGAAATTTCTAGTAAAATAGAAAGTAGCGTGTGGCAACTTAGTGATGCTCGCGAAAAAGTTAAATCTGGTGATGTTGATTTAATTGAAAATATTCTTGATGGAATATACGATGTTATCGATGAGGTATCTAACGACCTTAAAAAAGAACTTGATTATAAAAAATACATTGAAGAAAACTATAGAGAAATAACTAATAAACTTGAATTACAAGATAAATTAAATGAAGCTCTATACAATAATATTCAAGAAATCAAAAATAGATACCAAATCTATCAAAAAGATGAAGAAATGGTAGCCAACTATTATGATGAATTAAGTGAGTTACTTGATGTTAAACATGATATCGATGTTTATATAAATAATCAACCGAAACTTAATTATAAAGATTTGAAAGAAAAAGTGGAATTATTAGGTCAAGGTTTAGAAAAAATCGAAGAAGATCAAACTAATTATTCAAGATACTTAACGAGTCTACGTGAAGAAGAAGGTCACTCTCGTGAAAAACTTATTTTCATCAATCAAGAAAAAGAAGTTATTAAACGTAAGTTAGATAATTCAAGAGTGCCAGGATTTAGTGATAGATTTATCGTATTATACAAAGATGTTACGGATAGCTATAAATACGCTATAGAGGAACTTAAAAAAGAACCAATTAACATTGATTTATTAAAACGTGCTGTTGCTGAGGCAGAAGAATCATTAGATATCTACGCTTCAGAAGTTAATAACATTCTTACTGATATAGAATTAATAGAAAAACTTATTCGTTATGCGAACAGATACAGAAAAGATAATATTGAATTCCATCAACAATTAACTGTTGCCGAGCAATATTATAGAGAATATCGTTATAACAAAACTCTAGAAATTATTAGAAATTCTCTAGACAAAGTTGAGCCAGGTGCATACGAAAGAATAAGAAATTCAGTAAAACCAAGATAATAAAGAAACCCTAGTTTTAGGGTTGTATACTAAATCCGGGGCATGGAAAAAATTCCAGTCCCGGATTTCAATTTTTAGGTTAACGTTGTTTGTTAGTGTGTCAATAATAACCATAGTGCCACTAACACCAAACCCCTCATAACGAAGCTCGTCATAATTTTCTTCACTTCCACATTTTGCTTTTTCAATAGCACGGTCAATAATATTTTTCGGTACTCTATAAGTTTTTGCTCTCTCAAGTACAACTTTTAAATTTCTGTTACTCTCTGGATCAGCCACACCACTTTTAGCTGCTTGATAAATCTCACGTCCAAACTTCGCATAAATTTTACTTGTGTTTGCATCTTTTTCTGCTTTTTTTTCTTTAATATTGTTCCATTTACGACCCATCTCTTATCATCCTTTTCTTTTTTAATGTATCCCCTTTTATATTACATTATTTTCATTTTTTTCAATAAAAAGAAACATTTATTATGCATTTTATTTTCGTTTTATTTTCGTTTATGTTTTTTTAGCAAAATAAATTATAAAGTTTTGATAAACTAAATGAAATTTTTTATTAAATTTTTAATAATTATTTGTGAAAAAATAAATTGTTTATCATTTAGTGTTGGTATTAAATATATAAAATTTATTTATATAAAACTAAAAGTAAACATTTAAAAATATTTTGAGTGAAAATCCTTTTTTAAAATTTAAAAAAGATTTGAAAGCGTCTGTTTACTTTAGTATTATATTAAAATAATTTTTTAGCCTACACTAAATATTGTTTAAAAATTTTTTAAAATCGCTTGACATATATATATATAATAATATATATAAATTTAAAAGGAGATATGCAATGAAGAAAAAATTTTTATTAAGTCTTGTTGCGAGTGGTATTTTACTAAGTGACATGAGTTTTGGTTTAGTTACAAAACATATTGACAATGCTTATGCAGTAGATAGCAAAGAAGAAGCTAAGTATGATAAATTTTTAGGATATGTTACACTTGAACATCATCAATATCATTTTATAAGTGGACCGACAATACTTAGTTTTGTAGATAGAAATGGGAAAAAAATAGATATTCCTGATTATAAATTTGTAAACGTAAGAGCAACTCATGAAGCTGATCCTACCGGATTGCGCTGGAGAACAAACCCTATAAGAAATTCACTATCTGAGAATGTTTGGACTTTTACTGACACTAATGCTTACACTCATGAAACTTCTACTTATGTACAACCAGTTCAGGTTTTGGTCTTTTTCTGGGACGGAAAAGATAACACAAAAGTAATGGTAGATAAGTATTTAGTTAAAAATACTAATGGGGTTTTATCTTATGAACTTGATAGTAGAGGTACAGGGATAGGGAACATAGATAATCTTAGAGGTGCTACTGGTGATCCAATTTATCTTGGACTAAAAGAAAAAATGAAAGTTACACCTACTTCCCCTATTATACCTAGTGAAAAAGAAAACGCTGGTGCTAACAACAACGCTGGTACAGAAGTGAAACCAGACAATGATGGCAACGCAAACGCTGGTACTAACAACAACGCTGGTACAGAAGTGAAACCAAACAATGATGGTAACGCAAACGCTGGTACTAACAACAACGCTGGTACTAACAGTAGTAGTGTCGTAGCTCCAGCTCCAACTCCAGTTAAACCAGAAACTAAAGTTTACACTGAAGCTGAAATCGAAGCTCTTCAAAACAAAGCAGCTGACTTAGAAAAAGAAGTTGCTGAGTTAGAAAAATTAATAGCTGAAAATGAAAATAATCCAGATGCAGTTGACTATGTTACTGCAGCTAAAAATAAATTAGAAGATAAAAAAGCTGAACTTGAGAAAAAAGAAGCTGAACTTGAAGAAGCTCTTAAAGGATTAGAACCAAAAGCTGAATCTTCAAATGGTACTGAGGCTCCAATTAACAACGTTCCTGAATTAGGTAATGTTGATAAATTAAAAATTGAAGCTGAGATTGAACAACTTAAGGAACAAATCAAAGATGGTGAAGAAAATGGTGCTGAACCTTACTATATTGAAGGATTAAAAGCTAGATTAGCTGACCTTGAAGAAGCTCTTGCGATTTTAGCTGCAAACAAACCTGCTGTTAACGAAGTTCCTGAATTTGATTTATCAAAATTTCCTCAACCAGGTGTACCGACTCCAGCTCCAGGTGCTGCTGGACCAGACTTCGGTCAAAATCCTCAAGGTGACGGAAATAACTTTGGACCAAAAACTGAAGCTAAAGAAGAAGCTAAAGCTGAAACTAAAGAAGGTACATTACCAAACACAGGTATGACTACTTCTAGCACTGTAGCATTAGGATTAAGCTTAATCGCTTTAGTAGGTCTTGCTGTAAGACGTAAATTAAACAACTAATCGTTAATTAGTGTATAAAAAACATTAAAGAGTATGGATTTTTTCCATACTTTTTTTGTTTAATAAGAAAGCTATTCAAAATTTGTATTAGTAATAAATCTTTGAATAGCTACTTATAAATTTATTTTCTTTTTAGATTAAAATAACCTAAACTAGCAAAGTAAAATATTGCTTCAATAGTTGCTATGAAAAATGTAGTAGGTAGGGATGTATAATAAGAAAGAGTTATCCCAATCCATGTACCAATTAGAGCAAATGACATTGATATAGCAATCATTAAACCGACTTTGTTAGTCAGATATCTAGCTGCACTTGCTGGAACAGTAAGTAATACGAACATAAGTAATGCTCCAACTACCGGTACAGTTATACTAGTTGCTACAGAAAGTAATACTAGGAAAAATATAGATATGAACTTTCCGTTCAATCCAAGTGCACGTGCACCAATAGCATCAAATGAGTCAAATTTGATTTTTCTATAAAATAATGAAAGTAATAATATTACAGTTAAAGCTAGTGTAAAAATTAATTTTACGTCGTCTCTAGTTATTGATACCACGCTCCCGAAAAGGATGTTATTCACGTAACTTGTACTTTTTGGTGTTAACGATAGAAATAGCAATCCTAATCCTAGAAAAATACCTAACATTACACTTACAGTAGCTTCTCTTCTAAATGCTTTAACACTGAGGTGACCTACAAGATAAGACATTGTAATAGTAAATATAAGTAACCCGTATATTGGATTAATACCTAAAAAAACAGCGAATGCTGCACCAGCAAACCCAACATGAGAAAGTGTATGTGATATGAATGACATATTCCGAGCCATAACAAACACACCTATATATCCTGCCATTATAGCTACAATAGTTCCGGCTATAAAGGCATTTTGCATAAAATCGTAATTAAGCATAATTGTTATCTCCTACATAATGTTTGCAAAGTTTTAAGTTGTTCTGTTCTCTATTATAATCATCAATACTAATAAATTTATAGTTGTTTTCTTCTAAGTACAAAATTTTATCGACATATTTTTCATTGATAAGCGATAATTCATGAGTTATACACAAAGTTATGATGTTTTCTTTTTTTGTAATATCGTTTAAAAGAGTCATGCATTCAACTTCACTAGTTTTATCTAAATTAGATGTAAATTCGTCTAATAGTAGCAAATTAGGTTTATTAACTAAAGCTTGAGCTAAGAAAACGCGTTGTTTCTCTCCGCCAGAAAGCGTCCCGATAGATTTATCTTGAAGTTTAAGAGAATTAGTTAATGATAATGCATTGTTAATACTTTCTTTTTCATATTTATTTAGCCAAGGAAAGAAACCATTTAGAATAGGAAGAGAAACAAAATCACGAGCGGATAATGGAAGTTCTTCATCAATTTGTCTAAATTGAGGTACATACCCTAGAGAAGGCTGAGTTCCAATAAATGTAATTTCTTTAGATTTGTTTAACTTTTCTAAAATGTTATTAAGTAGCGTAGTTTTACCAACACCATTTTTACCAACTATTGCAACGACTTCTCCAGGAATACATGAAAAAGAAATATTATTTAGTATTGTTTTATCTCCTATAGAATAAGTGAGATTTTTTATAATTAATTCTGCCATAAAATCTCCTATGTTAAATTATTTTTTGATTCTAATATATAAAAAAGAAGAGATACGATTTAGAATCTCTTCTTTATATTATACTACATATTTATAATATGTGAAGACTAATTTTTAATCTTCATATTAATGTTTATGTTCTTTCTCATCATCGTGATCTTTTTCACCGTGAGAGTGGTTGTGAGAATGTCCTTCATGTGAGTGACCTTCATGACCGTGATCATGAGAATGTCCTTCTTCAGCACCTTCTACGTGATAAGCTTTTTCACCAGAACCACCATTAAGAATTTCTTCTAGTTTATTATATTGGTCTAACATCCATTCTATATAAGTTTTTCCATCTGGTTGAGTTTCAGTAACGTTTAAAATTGGTACTTTATTTTCTTCAGCAAGATGAATTAATCCTTCTATTGTCTTGTTAGTAGTTTGAATATTATTGACGATTAATGATATTTGTTTAGATTTAATTTGCTCTTGGATTGTTTTTAAATCTTGTGGAGCAGGGTCGTTACCTTCCTCAGTAGCTTGCGCTAATTTTTTAACTTGGTCAGTTGTTTTAAATCCTAAAGAATCAACCGCATATTCGAATACTGGTTCTGTTGTTAGAACGTATTTACCGTTTGCTTTTTCTTTTAATGATTTGATTTTATCAGTAATTTTAGAAAGTTCTTTTTTATAGCTATCTCTATTCTTTTCATAGAAAGCTTTATTAGAAGAATCTTTTTCTGATAATACTTTAGTAAGTTCGTCAGCAACTTTACTCATTACTTCGGGATTGTACCAGATGTGTTCATTTTCACCATCTTTAAGTCCTAGTAGTTTAGCACCATCTATTTTTTTAATATCTTTACTGTTAGCAGTTAGTTTTTCGAACCAAGAATCATATCCACCACCATTAAGAATAGCAATGTTAGCATCTGCAACAGTTTTTGCATCTTGTGCAGTAGGTTCAAAATCATGAGGGTCGACAGAAGTAGAACTTATAATAGAAGTAACATCTGCTTTATCTCCTGCTATACTTTTTGCAACTTCAGCATAAAAGTTTACTGAAGTAACGATTTTAGTTTTGTTTCCAGAGTTAGTAGCTCCAGAATTAGTTTTACTTGAACATCCGACTAGTATAATAGCGAATGCTGCTATAATTGAAATAATTTTAAAGAATTTTTTCATTATTAATACTCCTCCGTTATTCGTAATAATTACGTTCTAATAAATTATAATACTACTAAATAAAAAAATCAAGACCTTAAACGAAATAATTTTGATTAAAGGGTAAATTATTAATTTAAACTATTTTATATAAACTAATTTTAAAAATTATTAATGTTTTAAAAATTTAAATATATAAAAAAGTAAATTTATAGTAGAATATTAATTTAAAATTTATTAAAATACTTGATTTTTGCTTAGTAATGCTATATAATTAATAAAGTTGAGTAAAAATCAACGAAAATATAACACACGACATTTGAGTAGCTGCTCGGTGCATTTATGTTTGCAGTAAGCTTAGAGAATGTCGGAGGAAAAAACCAAGGAGGAAAATAACTATGGCAGTTATTTCAATGAAACAATTATTAGAAGCTGGTGTACACTTCGGTCACCAAACAAGAAGATGGAACCCTAAAATGGATAAATACATCTTCACAGAAAGAAACGGTATCTACATTATCGACTTACAAAAAACAGTTAAAAAAGTTGATGAAGCATACGAATTCGTAAAATCAGTTGCTGATCAAGGCGGAAAAATGTTATTCGTAGGTACTAAAAAACAAGCACAAGATGCTATTAAAGAAGAAGCTGAAAGAAGTGGTCAATACTACATCAATCACCGTTGGTTAGGTGGAACTTTAACAAACTACAAAACTATTAAAGGACGTATTGACAGAATCGCTGAAATCGAAAAAATGGAAGCTGACGGAGTATTCGAAGTATTACCTAAAAAAGAAGTTATCGAATTAAGAAAAGAATACGATAAATTAAACAAATTCCTAGGTGGAATTCGTGAAATGAAAGGTATGCCAGATGCAATCTTCGTAGTAGATCCTAAGAAAGAGCACAATGCAATTGCTGAAGCTAAAAAATTAGGAATTCCTGTAGTTGGTATCGTAGATACAAACTGTGATCCAGACGATGTTGATTATGTAATTCCTGCAAACGATGACGCTATCCGTGCGGTTAAATTATTAACAGCTAAAATGGCAGATGCTTTTGTAGCTTACAACGAAGGAAACATCGAAGGAACTGAAGAAGCTTTCGTAGAAGAAGTAGAAGCAACAGAAGAATAATCTAAAGATAAAAAATTATAAAAAAATATAAAAATAAAATAACGGAGGCAAATCAAAATGGCACAAATTACAGCTAGTTTGGTAAAAGAATTAAGAGAACGTACTGGTGCTGGTATGATGGACTGTAAAAAAGCACTAACACAAACAGATGGAAATATCGATGCAGCAATCGACTACCTAAGAGAAAATGGTATCGCTAAAGCGGCTAAAAAAGCTGATAGAATCGCTGCAGAAGGTCTTTCTTACATCGAGGTTAAAGGTAACAAAGCTGTTATCTTAGAAATCAACTCAGAAACTGACTTCGTTGCTAAAAACGAAAAATTCGTTGCTTTAGTAAAAAATGTTGCAGAAGCTATCTTAGCAGCTGAACCAGCAACATTAGAAGAAGCTCTTCAAGTAGAAGCACAAGGTGGAACTGTAGAAGCTGTAATTAATGAAGGAATCGCTACAATTGGTGAAAAACTTTCATTAAGAAGATTCGAAGTTGTAACTAAAACAGATGCTGACGCATTTGGTGCATACTCTCACATGGGAGGAAGAATTGGTGTTCTTACTCTTGTAGAAGGAAGCACTGAAGAAGAAGCAGCTAAAGATGTTGCTATGCACATCGCTGCATTAGCTCCTAGATACTTAGACGAAAGCGAAGTACCAGCTGACGTACTTGAGCACGAGAAAAAAGTATTAACAGAGCAAGCATTAAACGAAGGAAAACCAGCTAACATCGTTGAAAAAATGATCGTTGGTAGAATTAACAAATTCCTAGAAGAAATCACAGTTGTTAAACAAAAATTCGTTAAAGATGATAGTTTCACTGTTGAAAAATTCGTAGCATCAAAAGGTGGAAAACTTACTAAATTCGTACGTTACGAAGTTGGTGAAGGTATCGAGAAAAAAGAAGATAACTTTGCTGAAGAAGTAATGAGCCAAGTTAACGCTAGCAAATAATAATTCTCTATTTAATATATACTATTAAAAGAGGTAAAGCACACACTTCTTGTGTGTGCTTTTTTAAAAAATGATTATAGTAGGAACAATAATTTCTGTAATTTATTAGGAGGATAGAAATGGCTACTAAATATAAAAGAGTTTTATATAAGCTTAGTGGTGAAGCACTAGCAGGTGGAAAAGGATTTGGAATTGATTCAGAAGTTGTTAATAATATAACTTCACAAATCGTAGAAGTAGTTAAACAAGGAGTAGAAGTTGCTATTGTTGTTGGTGGTGGAAACATCTGGCGTGGAAAAACTGGTGAAGAGCTTGGGATGGAACGTGCTACAGCGGATTCAATGGGAATGCTTGCAACAGTTATGAATTCATTAGCTTTACAAGATTCACTTGAACAAAAAGGTGTTGATACTCGAGTATTAACTTCAGTTGAGATGAAAGCAATGGCTGAACCATATATTAGAAGACGTGCGATTAGACACTTGGAAAAAGGTCGTGTTGCTATATTTGCAGCAGGAATAGGTAATCCTTATTTCTCTACAGATACAACAGCAGCTTTACGTGCTAAAGAAATCGGTGCTGAAGCTATATTAATGGGTAAAAATGGGGTAGACGGTGTTTACTCTGCTGATCCAAAACTTGACAGTACAGCAACTAAATATGATAAGTTATCATACATGGATATTATGAACAAAGGGTTAACAATAATGGATTCTACAGCAATTACATTCTGTATGGACAACCACCTGCCGATTATTGTCTTTTCAATAGATGATGCAGATAATATTGTTAAAGTTGTTTCTGATTCTAATTTAGGAACAATTATTGAATAAAATTAATATTAGGAGTTTACAATTATGCCTGAACAAATTATGAATAATTTAAACGAAAGAATGGAAAAAGCTATTGCTAGCTTACGTCGTGAATTAGCGTCAATTAGAGCTGGTAAAGCTAGTGCAGCTGTTTTAGATAGATTAACAGTTGATTACTACGGAGTTGCAACTCCAATTAACCAAGTAGCAGGGGTATCTGTACCTGAACCAAAAATGCTTGTAATTTCTCCATACGAAAAAACTTTATTAGGAGATATCGAAAAAGCTATTCAAGCATCTGATTTAGGATTAAATCCTTCAAATGATGGATCAGTTATTCGTATTGTATTCCCAGCTTTAACAGAAGAACGTCGTAAAGAACTTGCTAAATTAGTAGGAAAAGAATCTGAAGGAGCAAAAGTTGCTGTACGTAATGTTCGTCGTGATGCAATGGATGCTATTAAAAAATTAGAAAAAGCTTCTCAAATTACTGAGGACGATTTAAAAGGATATTCTGATGATATTCAAAAAGTTACTGATAAATTCGTAGCTGAAATCGATAAGGTAACAAAAGAAAAACAAGATGAGTTAATGAGTGTATAATCATATGGAAATGACTGAAGTTATTGCTAAAATTAATTCACTTAACGCTACAAAAAAAGAGCGTGAATTAACTACTGAGGAATCAGAAGAATTAGCTAAATATAGACAATTATATTTACAAAATTTTAAAGCTAATATGAGAAATATATTAGAAAATACTAGAGTAATTAATGAAAATGGAGAAGATATAACTCCTAAGAAGAAAGGAGAATAACAATGAGTGCAACTGCAGTTACAATTTTAGTTGGAGCAATTTGTTTACTTGCTGGTGTTGTTGGAGGATTCTTTCTGGCAAGACGTAATTTCATGCACTACATGGAAAAAAATCCTCAAATTAACGAAGATATGGTTATGAGTATGATGAGTCAAATGGGACAAAAACCATCTCGTAAAAAAATCAATCAAGTTATGAGCAATATGCAAAAAGCACAAAAACAAGCTCACAAACAAATGAAAAAATAACATATAAAAAAGCGGATGTATTTAATATACATCTGCTTTTTTATACCTATTGAATTTATAAATGGGATGACTAAAAGTCCAAAATTAAAAATAAAGTATATATGATAACTTATAGATGCAGTGGTTTATTGATGTCAAAATTCGCTTTATAAAAGTTTTTAGATATCAAATAAACTGTATGGGAGTGACTTAACAAAATTTTGTTACTAAGAAATCACGATTTTTGAGGAACTCCCTTTAATGTAATTAGCATTGTATGAATTCATTTTCTGATGAAGATTTTATTGTCATTTGATTTCCTGTTACAGGATGAGGAAAATTGACTTTTAATGCTGCTAAATACATTTTATCATATTTATAACCATCTTTAGAGTAAAGTTTATCTCCAATTATAGGAACTCCAATTGACGCTAAATGAACCCTGATTTGATGAGTACGCCCTGTATCTAATGATATAGTTACAGAAAATTTATTTTGATCTAATTTCGTGCAACTAAGAATATTAGTTATAGCGTTTTTTCCATTTCTAGTCACAGCCATTTTATTCTTCTCTTTGCTATCTCTTCCAATATTAGTATTTATAGTTTGGGATTTAATATTATTTTTTATTAAGGCTGTATAGTAGCGTTTAATATCTCTTTGTTCTAACATTTGATCAAGTTTAGATTTAATTAATGGAGTTTTAGCTAATATTACTAATCCATAAGTATCTATATCAAGTCTATGTATAGGCTCTAGATAGTTATAGTCAGATATTAGGTAATTCACTAAAGTATCATTTTCTATCGCTATATCATTTGGATGTGTTTTAATCCCGAAAGGTTTAGATACGATTAATAGATATTCATCTTCATACTCTTTTTTTATTGTTATTGTATTATTAGAAATATAATTAGAAGAACCTAAATCGATGTTTATTTCTAAAATATCGTTAGTATATAATTTTGAATTTAAAGCCGCTTTAATATTATTAATTTTTATTGTTTCTTTATCATGATGACTATTCATTCTAATAGTGTGTATATTTTTTTTAGAAATCTTTAGGAATTGGCTTAAATAGTTTTCTACGCTAACGAAATCTTGAGTAATTTTAAATTTCATTGAGACTCCTTCTTAATGCTTTATTTATCACTATTATTATATACCAAAAGTAAAATTTATGAAAGTATAATAAAATGTTATATAAGTTAGAAAAAAGTTACTAAATAATTAAATTTTAACTTGATTTTAAGTGTGAAATATAGTAATATAATACTTGTGATTTAATTATACTAAACAGAGAGTTTAACAATAATAAACTAAAGTAACGATAAGTTTAATATTATTAAACAATAGTTACGAAAAGTTAGATAATAATAAACATATATAACGAAAAGTTAGATATTGATAAACAATTAATATCTTTTTATTATAGAAAGGAGAATTTATGTATTCTATAGGTGAAAGATTAAAAAGACTAAGAATTCAAAAAAATCTCACCCAGGAAGAACTAGGAGAACGTACCGACCTTAGTAAGGGATATATATCTCAAGTAGAAAGAGATTTAGCCTCCCCATCGATGGAGACTTTTTTTAATATACTGCAGGTTTTAGGATGTGCTCCAAAAGATTTTTTTGATAAAGATAGTACAAGTCAAAAAGTATACTATTCATTAGAAGATCAAACTAGCTATGAAGAGACTGATGAAGGGTATGAACTTACTTGGTTAGTTCCTGAATCAAATGAGAAAGAAATGGAGTCACTAATACTTAAGTTGGAAAAAAATAGTAATTATAAAACATTTGATCCTTCGGAGTCTGAAACATTATGTTATGTATTAAAAGGGAAATGTAAATTGAAATTAGGTGATGAGGAGTATATAGCTTCTACACACGAGAGTTTTTATTTTTTAGCTACATCTGAACATAGATTATCAAATCCATTTGATGAAGAATGTGAAGTTTTAATAGTAGCGACTAATTCGTATTTATAAGGAGAAAATGATGGCAAATATTGTTGAATTTAAAAATGTAAACATGTCTTTTGGTAATAATAACGTGCTAAAAAACATTGATTTAGAAATAGAAAAAGGAAAATTTTACACACTACTAGGACCTAGTGGTTGTGGTAAAAGTACAATTTTAAAGTTAATTGGAGGATTTTTAAGTCCTACTTCAGGTGATGTATTATTAGATGGAGAAGTAGTGAATGACTTACCAGCTAATAAGAGACACGTAAATACAGTATTCCAAGACTATGCATTGTTTCCACATATGAATGTATTTGAGAATGTAGCATTTGGATTAAAGATAAAAAATGTAAAAAAAGAAGTTATTAATAAAAAAGTTAAAAAAGCACTTAAACAAGTTAACTTAGCTGGTTTTGAAAATCGTGATATAAGTGAGATGAGTGGGGGACAAAAACAACGTGTAGCTATTGCTCGAGCTATCGTTAATGAACCTGAAATTATTCTACTTGATGAATCTTTATCGGCTTTAGACTTAAAATTACGTCAAGAGATGCAATATGAACTACGTGAGCTTCAACAACAAACTGGAATTACTTTTATTTATGTAACGCACGATCAAGAAGAAGCATTAGCGATGAGTGATTATATCTTTGTTATGAATCACGGTAAAATTGAACAAAGTGGAACACCTCTTGATATTTATGATGAGCCAGTAAACCGTTTTGTTGCTGATTTCATAGGTGAATCTAATATCGTAAATGCGGTTATGTTAGATGACTATCTTGTTGAAATTTATGGAAAACAATATGAATGTGTAGATGCTGGTTTAGATAAGAATAAGCGAGTAGAAGTAGTTATTCGTCCAGAAGACTTAGAAATTACAAGTGCTGAAAAAGGTAAAATTAGTGTTGTAGTAGATACTCAACTATTTAGAGGAGTCCACTATGAAATTTGTTGTTTAGATGACCAGTATAACGAATGGATTGTTCATTCAACAAAACAGGCAAAACCAGGAGCTGCGGTAGGTCTAAACTTTGATCCAGAAGCAATACATATCATGGTACCTGGAGAAACTGAAGAAGAATTTGATGCTCGTCTTGAATCATATGAAGAGGAGGAGTAAAAATGTTTAATAAAAAAACTCGTTCATTTTTTATGATTCCTTATGTAATGTGGATGTTACTATTTGTAGTATTTCCAATTTTACTTATCTTTTACCATTCGTTTAGAGATATTGATGGAAATTTCACATTAGAAAACTACAAAATATTCTTTAGTAGTACATATGTTTTAATGACGCTGTATAGTTTTTGGTATGCATTTTTAATTACATTAATTTGTTTAATAATTAGTTATCCGCTAGCATTTGCTATTAATAAAAGTAAATATAAAGAATTATTACTATTACTTATTATTTTACCAACATGGATAAATATTTTACTTAAAACATATGCATTCTTAGGTTTATTCGGAGAGTATGGAACTATTAATAATTTCTTGGAATATATTGGTATTGGAACACAAAGTTTACTATTTAATTCATTTAGTTTTATCTTTGTTTCTAGTTACATATTCTTACCATTTATGTTATTACCAATTTATAACTCAGTTTCAGGCATGAATAAAAACTTGATTGAAGCATCGTATGATCTTGGGGCAGATTTTAAAACTACATTCTTGAAAATCATTTTCCCATTAAGTATTAATGGTGTTAAAACTGGAATTCAGGTTACATTTATTCCAGCACTGTCATTATTCATGATTACAAGACTTGTTGCGGGTAATAAAATTATAAACTTAGGTACAGCGATTGAGGAACATTTCTTAGTTACTCAAAACTGGGGTGTTGGTTCTACAATTGCAGTATTCTTAATAGTAGTAATGGGAATAATAATGATACTTACAAATACTAAAGACAAAACTAATTTTGGAGGTAGAAAATAATGAAATTAACTTCAAAAATATATTTAGCGGTTATCTTTGCAATTTTATATATACCTCTAATCTATTTAGCATATTTTTCTTTTAACTCTGGTAAAACTATGATTGATTTTGAAGGTTTTTCATGGAAGCATTACGTTGATTTATTTGAAAATACTCGTATGATGGTAATAGTAATTAATACAATCGTAGTAGCTCTACTTTGCGGACTATTCTCTGCAATATTTGGTACACTTGGAGCATTAGGTATTTATTCCTTAAAATCTAATAAACAAAAAAATTCTTTCTTAGTTGGGAATAATATATTAATTGTTAGTCCAGATGTTATAATTGGATGTTCATTCTTATTAATGTTCACTTTTATAGCTAAATATACTGGATTAGACACAATTCAAGGATTCTGGTCGGTATTATTATCGCATATCGCATTTAGTATTCCAATAGTTGTATTAATGGTACTACCAAAGTTATATGAAATGCCTAAGACTATGGTTGATGCAGCAATTGATCTTGGTGCAACGTATCCACAAGTTTTAAGTAAAATTGTAATTCCATATATTACACCAGGTATTTGGGCAGGATTCTTTATGGGATTAACATATTCATTAGACGATTTTGCTGTAACATTTTTTGTGACAGGAAATGGGTTCCAAACACTGTCTGTTGAAATTTATTCGATGGCAAGACAAGGTATTAACTTACAAATTAATGCTTTATCTACAGTGTTAACAATTTTTGTAGTTGTAGCAGTTCTTATTTATTATGTAATTAATACTAGTAAATTAAAAAGGGAGGTAAGATAATATGAAAAAATTACTTATTTCTGCTCTTTCGATTCTAATAATCTGTTTAGGAATGCTTTATAGCCGTAATTTTATTGATAGTTCAAATGATGGCGAAAAACAAACACTTACGATTTTTAACTGGGGTGAGTATATTGATCCAGATTTAATTAAAAAGTTTGAAGAAGAAACGGGTATTACAGTAGTATACGAGACATTTGACTCGAATGAAGCTATGCTAACAAAAATACAAGCAGGGTCAACGCCTTATGATATTGTTATTCCTTCAGACTATATGATTAAAAAGATGAAAAAATTAAATCTATTAAAAAAACTTGATCACAGTAAAATTGAAGGATTTGATAATATTGATGAACAATTTAGAGATAAAACATTTGATCCGAAAAATGAATATTCTATCCCATATTTCTGGGGAACTTTAGGGGTATTATATGATAAAACTAAAGTACCAGAAGATCTTAAATTTGAAAAATGGAATGATCTTTGGGATGCACGATTAGAAAATAATATCTTGTTAATAGATGGTGCACGTGAAATGATGGGGATTGCACTTCAATCAGAAGGTAATTCTGTAAATGATACTAATGAAGTAAACCTAAACTTAGCTGAAAGAAAATTAGAACTACTTCATCCAAATATAAAAGCTATTAACGCTGATGAGAAGAAGATGCTTATGATTAATAATGAAGCATGGGTATCAGTAGTATTCTCAGGTGATGCTAAATCTATAATGGGTGAAAATGAAAATATGTTATATGCCTTACCTAAAGAAGGAACAAATCTATGGTTTGATAATATAGTGATCCCAAAAACTTCTAAAAATGAAGATGCGGCATACAAGTTTATAAACTTTATGTTAAGACCAGAAAATGCTGCAAAAAACTCTGAATTTATTGGATATGCTACACCAAACGCTAAAGCAAAAGAATTGTTGTCAGAAGAAACAACAAGTGATGAACAATTTTATCCTGATTTAGAAAGTTTCGGAAATCGAGCAGAAGTATATGAGGACTTAGATCCGAAAATGCTTCAATTATACAATGATTTATTCTTGAAATTTAAGATTAACAATAGAAAATAAAATAAAGAGAGATTATCGTTTAAGATAATCTCTCTTTATAATTGAAAAGTTATGTGAATACTCTTAAAAACCGCTAACTTTTAATTCTTCAGTTTTAAATGTAACATTTTTTTCTGAACCAATATACATAGCTTTGAATTTCCATGTTGAATTTGGTTTTAAGTCATTAACGTTAGCTAATGCATCACCAACTTTGTTACCATTAGCATCATATGCAGGGATAGTAATTTGAACATACGATTTCTCTTTATCAGTATTATTCTTTAATACTCCTGTAACATAGCTAGAAAATGAATCTTTTTCTATATTAATTTCAGAAACTTCATATTTTGCTTTTTGTGTTTCTTGTGTAGAGTTTTTAACTTCAACATCCTTTTTCTTTCCTCCTGAAGTTTGTTGAATGATTACTATAAGAACAATAGCTGCTAAAATAATAAACCAAAGTCTTTTGTATACTGGTTTTTTTTGAATATATACATTTCCATCTTGATCTGTAATTTTTTTCGCCATAATAATACCTCCAAAAAATTTTATACTAATATTATATATATAGTCAAGTATTATAAACGAAATAACGTGGTATTTGTAATTAACTAGTTCTACTTGATATCATTGACAAAAGGAGTAAAGCTTTAGTATAATAAAAAATTAAGAAGATTTGTATTTATTTTATAAAATTTCATATTAAATTTTAACTTCTAAATAATATAGAAAAGGAGAAGATGTTTATGAATAATAGAGGACAAAATTGAAATAATCACCCTCAAAATAACAATCAAAATCAAGGAAATTTGCAATCAAATAGTCAATATCAAGGACAAGGGTATAATGGTCAAAATCCTCAGAATTTTAATAGAAATGTGAATAATCAGTATCCATATCAGAATTAAAATTCTCAACTAAATAGTGTGAATAACCAACAATACTTTGGATACCCAAATGGCCAAAATCCTCAATATAATAACATGGTAAATTCACAGTTTGGAGTGCAAGGCAATAATGGTCAAAATCCTCAATATAATAATATGAATAATTCACAGTTTGGAATGCACGGAAATAACGGCCAAAATCCTCAATATAATAATATGAATAATTCACAATTTAGAGGACAGAATTTCAACGGTCAAAATTCTCAATTTGAGAATATAAATAAGCCTCTGTTTAACCATCAAAATGGATACAATAATCCTAATCAATTTAATCCGCAGTATCGTAACCACAATCCAAACTTTAACTCAATGAATAGTGGAACTAGGATGAATAGTAAGACTGTAGGATATATAACTGCTGCGGTAGTTGCATTAGTAGTTGTACTTATTATTATTTTCGCTAGTGGTAGTGGTAAACTTGGTGGATCTACCCCGGAAGAAGCGGTAAGAAATGTTATAGATGGAGCCAAAGCTAGTGACTATAAAAAAATAGTTAATAATACTTATTTTGAAAATGATGAACAAAGAAGTATTGCACTAGAAAAAATCAATAGAAATGAAGGAGATTCAAAGAGTGGTATAGAACTTAGTAAACCTTTCATGGACATGGTTGAAATAGGTGAGACTAAACGAGTTAACGAAAATAGAGCAAGAGTTGAAATTAAAGCTAAAGGAAACGAACTTCTTAAAAAAATTGGAGGGGACACAACAAAATCTATTTATTTAAAAAAATCTAATAATAGATGGTTTGTTGAAGATAATTCATTCTAAATTTTCATTAAAATATTTTAATAGGGTAAATCATAACGACTTAACAATGTATTAAATGTTTGATTTACTCTATTTTATTTAATATATATTCTTTATTATAAAGAGACAGTATTATTATTGCATAAAACATCTTTAACAAATGTAAAATATTAAAAAAGAAAAAATACTAATTGTTTTGACTTGAAATCCTTAAATTTAAGATAAGTTAATATAAAAATTCTCAGCCGTAGAGGTTTATTGATATCTAAATTTAATTTATAAAAGTTACTTTATATCTAATAATACTTACAGGAGGTGACTCAATATAATTGATTTCTAAGAAATTGATATTTTTGAGTTGCTTCTTTTTTTTACTATAAGTAAAATTAAAAATATGGTATAATAAATTAGTTAAAATAATTTAGGAGGTAAGTATGTTTCAGGCGTTATATAGGAAATATAGACCGCAAACATTTAATGATATTGTAGGTCAAAATCATATAGTTTCAGTTTTGAAAAATGCAATTGACAAGAATCAAATTAGTCATGCCTATTTATTTTATGGATCTCGAGGTACAGGTAAGACTTCTATAGCGAAGATATTCGCGAATGAGGTTAATGGGAATGAAATTTATCAAAAAGAGAATGTTGATATAATAGAAATTGATGCAGCAAGTAATAATGGTGTAGATGAAGTACGTGATATAAAAGAAGCAATTAAATTCTTGCCAACAGAAGGTAAATATAAAGTTTATATTGTTGATGAAGTGCACATGTTAACTACAGCGGCATTTAACGCATTATTAAAAACTTTAGAAGAACCACCAGCTCATGTTATTTTTATTCTAGCAACTACAGAAATTCATAAAATACCAGCAACTATATTATCAAGATGTCAGAGATTTGAGTTTAAGAATCTTTCGCAAGAACAATTAATTGATAGATTAAAGTACATATCAGAAAAAGAATGTTTAGTAATAGAAGATGCAGCTATAGAGAAAATTGCAACTCTTGCTAAAGGTGGTCTAAGAGATGCGATTAGTATACTAGATCAAGTATCTAATTACTCAGAACAAATTACATTAAATCATATATTGGAAGTCACATCGTCTATTAGTGAAGATGATATACTTGAATTTTATAAAGGATTATTGCAAGGAGATGTTACAAAATCCTTATTAAAATACAATGAGTTTGTTGCTCAAGCGAAAGATACGAAATTACTTCTTAATGATTTAATTAACGTAACTAGAGATATAGTAGTATATAAAAATTTAAAAGATACTAAATATACTGTTTATAATGTTGACAAAATATCATCAGAAATAGAAAATGTTAATTTTGATTATTTTTATAAAATAATAGAGTATTTGTCACAGACGGAGCAATTTATTAGATTTTCTACTGAGTATATGAGTTATATGCAAATATGTATTGTTAAGATTTGCTCAAAAGAAGAAGGTATTAATAAAGTTCCTGTTGTTAATAATGTAGAAAATACAGTATCCAATGTAAGAACTGTTGAACTTGAGAATAGAATTAAAATACTTGAAGATAAGTTAAATCAATTAAGAAAAAATGTAAATAGCTTATCAGTAAATCCTATTAGCAATACTTCACATGAAGTTTTAGCAGATAGTACTAATGAAGAGGTGATTTCAACTAGTTGGGATAATATCCCAAAAGAAGAAATTAAAGAAGTAATAATTAAAGATAAAGATAAAATACTTAATCTTATGAAGGAATCAAGTACTAATCTTACAGAATATGCATCAAACGTTTTTATTAGGATAATCAATGAGAGTTTAAATACCAATAATTCAGAAGTAGCGACGATGCGCGAATTATTTAAATCTTGTAAACTAATAGCTTCTTCAAAAGAAGGTGGTTTACTAGTATTTAATGAAGTAGATAATATGGTAAAAATGGCACCAAATTCCAAATATAAAAAATATTTAGAGAGTCTCTTTAAGAGATTTATAGGTGTTGATTATACTTTATATACTTTACAAGATCATCAATATGAATTTTTGGAAGATGAACTGAAAAATCCAGTGAAGGAAATTGCCGAAGAAAATTGTGAAGGTGAAGAACTGAAGCTTACAAAAATAGATGAACTATTTGGAGACATAATTGTAGAAACAGCTGATTAGAAATAACGTGAAAAAGATATTGAAAGATATTGAAAGAAATTGAAATAAATTTCAAATTATTGACAAGTTGTAAAATTTTAAATAGAATTATAATATAATTAGACATTAGGAGGAAATACTATGCGCGGAATGGGAAATATGCAACAAATGATGAGAAAAATGCAAAAAATGCAAAAAGACATGCTAGAAGCTCAAGAAGGATTAAAAGATCAAACAGTTGAAGGTACTGTATCAGGTGGTATGGTTACAGCTATTGCTAATGGTGATGGTAAAATTTTAGATATTAAAATTAAAGAAGAAGTAGTTGATCCAGAAGATATTGAAATGCTTCAAGATTTAGTGTTAACTGCAGTTAACGATGCTTTAGAAAAATCAACTAAACTAAAAGAAGAAACATTAGGTAAATTTACAAACGGATTAAGTATCCCAGGTCTATAAGATGCAATATCCAAAACCAATTTTAGATTTAATAGAAAGTTATTCTTTATTACCAGGAATAGGGAAGAAGACAGCTGTAAGATTGGCATTTCACACTTTAAAAATGCATGATAATGATATTAAAAACTTTGCAGACAGTTTAGTAAATCTTAAAGAAAAACTTACTAATTGCGAAGTGTGTGGAAGACTTAGTGAAGAGCATATATGTGATATTTGTTCAGATAATGGACGTGATAAATCGACTATTTGTGTAGTAGCTAATGACAATGACTTAGTTGCAATGGAAAATATGCAACAATATAGGGGAGTGTATCATGTGCTTGATGGATTGATTTCTCCAATGGATGGAATCGGTCCGTTAGATATTAACATAAAATCCCTTTTTGAACGAGCACAAGATGAAACAGTAAAAGAGATAATACTTGCCACAAATTCATCTCCTGAAGGTGAAGGAACAGCAAGTTTTATTTCGAGATATTTAAAAAATACAGATATAAGAGTTACTAGAATAGCTCAGGGTATTTCTTTCGGAAGTGATATCGAATATGTGGATGAGGTTACCTTATCAAGAGCTATATCTGGTAGAATAGAATTATAATTTAGGAGGACATTTATGTCACAAAAATCAGTTAACGCGATAAAAGTTTTAGGTGTTGATGCGATTAATAAAGCAAAATCAGGACACCCTGGAGTAGTAATGGGTGCTGCACCTATGGCTTATTCTTTATTTACTAAACATTTAAGAGTAAATCCTAAGAAAACAGATTGGATAAACAGAGATAGATTCGTATTATCAGCAGGACACGGATCAATGTTATTATACTCTCTATTACACTTATCAGGATTTGAAGATGTATCTTTAGAAGAAGTTAAAAACTTCCGTCAATGGGGATCTAAAACACCAGGTCACCCTGAGTTTGGTCACACTAAAGGTATCGATGCTACAACAGGGCCTCTTGGTCAAGGTATCTCTACAGCAGTTGGTATGGCTTTAGCAGAAAGATACTTAGCTGCTAAATATAATAAAGAAGGATATGATCTATTTGACCACTATACTTATGTTATTTGTGGTGATGGAGATATCATGGAAGGTGTTGCTTCTGAAGCATCAAGTTTTGCAGCGGTGCAAAAATTAAATAAACTTGTAGTATTATATGATTCAAATGATATTTGTTTAGATGGTGAAACTAAAGATGCATTCTCGGAAAATGTTCGTGCTAGATATGAAGCATATGGATGGAATACAATTCTAGTTGAAGATGGTGCAAATGTTGAAGCGGTTAATGCTGCAATTGAACAAGCTAAAAAATCTGACAAACCAACATTAATCGAAGTTAAAACTATTATCGGAGCTGGTTCTCCTAATAGACAAGGAACAAATGGTGTTCACGGAGCTCCATTAGGTGATGAAGAGACTGCATTATTCAGAAAAGAAATCGGTTGGGAGAATGAACCATTCGACATTCCTGCAGATGTATATGCTGATTTCAAAGCTAATGTAGCAGACCGTGGAGAAAATGAATATGCTAAATGGGAAAAATTATATGCAAATTATAAAGTTAAATTCCCTGAGTTAGCAAAAGAGTTAGAAGAAGCTCTTACACGAGAAGATATTAAACGTTTATCAAAAGAAAGCTTTAGTTTTAAAAATGTAGGAGAAGCTCAAGCAACTCGTAATTCATCACAAGATGCACTTAACAGTGTTGCAGCAGTATTACCAACGTTCTTTGGAGGTTCAGCTGACCTTTCACACTCTAATATGACATTTATTAAAGGTGATAACTTACAAGATGATGCGCACAGAACAGAACGTAATGTTCAATTTGGTGTTCGTGAATTTGCAATGGCTACTGTATTAAACGGATTGATGTTACACGGTGGTGTACGTGTATTCGGTGGTACTTTCTTCGTATTCTCAGACTATCTAAAAGGTGCGTTAAGACTATCAGCACTACAAAATCTACCGGTAACATATGTATTCACTCACGATAGTATTGCAGTAGGTGAAGATGGTCCAACACATGAACCAATCGAGCACTTAGCATCATTAAGAACAATACCAAATACTTACGTATTCAGACCAGCTGATGCGACTGAAACGCAAGCTGCTTGGTACTTATCACAAAAAACTAACGATAGACCAACTTCAATCGTTCTAACTCGCCAAAACTTACCAATTTTAGAAAATTCTTCATTTGAAAAAGTTGCAAGAGGTGCTTATGTAGTTTATGAAACAGCGGCAGACTTTGATACTATTTTAATCGCAACAGGTTCAGAAGTAGCATTAGCAATTGATGTAGCACGTAAACTAGAAAAAGATGGTTCTAAAGTACGTGTAGTAAGTATGCCATCTGTAGAATTATTTGAAGAGCAATCTAAAGAATACAAAGAGGAATTACTACCATTAAATATCCGTCGTCGTGTATCATTAGAAATGGGTAACAGTGCTCTTTGGTACAAATATGTTGGTTTAGATGGATTAGCTATCGGAATTGATAAATTTGGAGCATCTGCACCTGCTAATAAAGTAATCGAAGAATACGGATTTACAGTTGAAGCAGTTGTAGAGAAAATTAAAAATGAGTTATAGAGAAATTCGTCCGGGTGATATTATTAAGGTTAAAGTTACGGCGGTTAAGCCATATGGTGCCTTTATAGAAACTCGTGATAAAATGGTAGGACTAATTCATATTTCTGAAATAACAAACTGTTTTATATTTGATATTAGTAGCTATATAAAACAAGATGAGATTTTAGAAGTGAAAGTATTATCAATAAAAGATAATAAAATTAATGCAACTTTAAACTTTAAACAAAAAAAAGACACATTAAAAAAAGAAATAAATAGTTTAGATACATTAAATTTTGAATATGGTTTTGATACTCTTAAGCAGAATATGAAACTTTGGCAAAAAAAAGCAATATTTGAAATTAGAAATTCTGAGTAAAAACTATTGACAAATGTAACTTAACTAGTTATAATAACATACATATATAATGAAGTATAGGAATTAAAAGTTAACGATATTATTTAACAGAGAGAGTCTAGTGGTGAAAAGGATTCATAATATAACTTTTATGCTACCTAATTAATGCTTCATCGGCATTTAAGCCGTTATAAAAACTAATGAGGAGTACAAAGTACTTAAATTAGGGTGGTAACACGATTATAATCGTCCCTTGTGTAAACTTATTTACACAAGGGATTTTTTATTTTATTTTTTGTTAGCTTGAAAGGAGATATAATAATGAAACAACTAACATCAACACAAATTAGAAGAATGTATCTAGATTTCTTCGTAGAAAAAGGACACAAGATCGAACCGAGTGCATCTTTAGTGCCAATTGACGATCCATCTTTACTTTGGATTAACTCAGGAGTAGCAACATTGAAAAAATACTTCGATGGAAGAGAAATCCCAGAAAATCCAAGAATTACAAACTCACAAAAATCAATTAGAACTAATGATATTGAAAATGTTGGAAAAACAGCTCGTCACCATACATTCTTTGAGATGTTAGGTAACTTCTCAATTGGAGATTATTTTAAAAATGAGGCAGTACCATGGGCTTGGGAGTTTTTAACTTCAGAAAAATGGTTAGGACTTGAAAAAGAGAAACTATCAGTAACAATTCACCCAGAAGATACTGAAGCATATGATTTATGGAAAAATGTAATCGGTCTGCCAGAAGAGAGAATTATTCGTATTGAAGGTAACTTCTGGGATATCGGAGAAGGACCATCTGGACCGAATACTGAAATTTTCTATGATCGTGGAGAAGAAGCTGACACATGGTCACCTAAAGAAGAAATGTATCCTGGTGGAGAAAATGATAGATACCTTGAAGTATGGAATGTTGTATTTAGTCAATACAATCACAATGCAGATGGAACTTACTCAGAACTTCCAGCGAAAAATATAGATACTGGAATGGGATTAGAAAGAATTGTATCAGTATTACAAGATGTACCAACAAACTTTGATACAGATTTATTCATTCCGATTATTCGAGAAATTGAGAACCTTTCAGGTGCTAAATATGGTGTGAGCACAGAACAAGATGTTGCATTTAAGGTTATCGCTGACCATATTAGAACTGTAGTATTTGCAATCGCAGATGGAGCTTTACCATCGAATGAAGGACGTGGATATATCTTAAGAAGATTATTACGTCGTGCTGTAAGATTTGCTAAAGTTTTAGGATTAAACAACTCATTCATGTATAAATTAACTGATGTAGTTGCAGAAATCATGGTAGATTACTATCCAAATGTAAAAGAAAGTGCAAGCTTTGTAAAAGATGTTATCTTAAAAGAAGAAGATAGATTCCATGAAACTTTAAATGAAGGTGAAGCAATCTTAAATAACATAGCTAGTGAAGTTAAAAATACTACAAAAGTTATCTCAGGTAAAGACGCATTCAAACTTTATGATACATTTGGATTCCCAATTGAATTAACAGAAGAATATGCTGAAGAACTAGGACTAACTGTCGATATTGACGGCTTCAATGAAGAAATGGAAAAACAAAAAGAGCGTGCTCGTTCTTCACGTCAAGATGATTCATCAATGCAAGTGCAATCTGACTTATACAATAGAATAGTCGGTGATAGTGAATTTACTGGATACAACAGTCTTTCGGATGAAGGTAAAGTATTAGCTATAGTGGATAAAGAAGATAATTTATTAGAAAACTACAAAGGTAATGAGATTGTAAAAGTTGTATTTAATAAAACACCATTCTACGCTGAAAGTGGAGGTCAAGTAGCTGATAAAGGACTAGTTTTAGCTGAAGGTTTCAAAGCAGAAGTAGTTGATGTTAAGAAACTTCCTGATAAACGTCATATTCACTTCGTTAAAGTAGTAGAAGGTGAACTAGTTGTAGGAACAAAGTATAAACTAGAAGTTGATAGAACTTATAGACTAAATGTTGAGAAAAACCACACAGCAACTCACTTGTTAAATGAAGCACTTCGTCATGAAGTTGGAACACACATTAAACAAGCGGGATCATTAGTAACTGATGAAAAACTAAGATTTGACATTACTCACTTCGCTCCACTTACAAAAGAAGAAATTGAAAGAGTAGAAAAAGAAGTAAACAAACAAATTTGGAATGCTTTAGAAATTAAAACAGAAGAAATGCCTATCGCTGAAGCAAGAAAACTTGGTGCTCAAGCATTATTCGGTGAAAAATATGGAGATGTAGTACGAGTTGTTTCTATCGGTGATTACTCTATCGAACTATGTGGAGGAACTCACAATGCTAACAGTGCTGAAGTAGGTATCTTCAAGATTGTATCTGAATCTGGAGTAGCAGCAGGTGTTCGTAGAATTGAGGCTCTTACTGGAAAAGCAGCATACGAGTACTTAAGAGAACAAGAAGAAACTCTTCGTTCTGTTGAAAAATTAACAAAAGCTAATGCATCTAATGTGGTAGAAAAAGTATCGGCATTACAATCTGAAATTAAAAAATTATCTAAAGAAAAAGAAAGCTTACAACAAAAAATTGCTAATGCTGAGTTAAACAACTTAGTAAATAACATTAAAGAAATAAATGGTGTAAATGTATTAACAAGTGTTGTTGAATCAGAAAACATGAATCACTTAAAACAACTTGTCGATAATGCTAAGTCTAAATTAGAAAACTATGTTATTGCTTTTGCTTCAGTAAATGAAGATAAAGTAAACTTTGTAGTTGCTGTAGATAAAGCAATCACTGATAAATATAATGCTGGAAAACTAGTAAATATTCTAGCAACAGCTTGTGACGGACGCGGTGGTGGACGCCCAGACATGGCTCAAGCAGGAGCTAAGAATAAAGATAATATAGATAAAGCATTCGAAGAATTATTAACTAATATTTAATAACTAATAATACATAAATAAACGGAAGAGATTGCCTATGAAAATAGTAGATTAAACAACTATTTTTAAGGTAATCTCTCCCTTTTTTGTTTAAAATATGGTATAATTAGAAGGATTATTATGGATGAATAATAATTTAGTGCTATTTGATATTTATAGTATTAAATATAATTTTGGAGGTAATGTAAATGGAAACTAAAAAATTAGGAAAAGTAGAAATTAACCCAAGTGCACTTGAGGTTATTGCTAATATTGCAGCAACTGAAGTAGAAGGAGTATCTAAATTATTAGGTAAAAAAGTATATTCACGTGGGGTAGAATTAGAATTTGCAGGAACAGAATTAGTTATTGATGTTTATTGTAATCTAAAAACAGGATTTTCGGTAGCTAAGACAGCAAGGAAAATCCAAGAAAATGTTAGAAATTCTATTTTCAACATGACTGAAATAAATACAAAGACAGTAAATGTAAATATTCTGGGAATTGATTTTTAATTTAGGAGATATAGATGAAGAGCAGACACGAACTTAGAGAAGCAGTTTTTAAAATTTTATTTCAAGTAGAAAATACTGAACTAGATTTTATTGAATTATTAGATTTGGAACAAGAAGAAATTTCAACTAGTATTTATGTTAATAAAACTTTAACAGAAATACTTGAGAAGAAAGAAGAAATTGATGCTGTAATTGCTAATAATTTAAAAGATTGGAAACTAGATCGTTTATCTAAAATGGATAGACAAATTCTACGTATTTCAGCATATGAAATATTATACAGTGATATTCCTTATAAAGTTTCTATCAATGAAGCGGTTGAACTTTCAAAAAAGTACAGCGAAAAAGATGAAAGTTATAAATTTATTAATGGAGTATTAAAAGGTATTGTAGAGAACTCAATAAAATAAGAGGTAAAGTTAGATGGAGGAAAAAACATATCTAACCGTTACAGCCTTGAATAAATATATTGAGAGAAAATTCTTATTAGATCCATACTTAAATGAAATATATATTAAGGGTGAAATTTCAAATTTTAAACTTCACAATAACAATAATATTTATTTTTCTATAAAAGATGAGAATACAAGGATAAATGCGGTATGGTTTGGAGCAAAAACTAAAGAATTTGAAGATGGAGATACAGTTTTAATTAAATCGAAGATTAATTACTATTTCCCTAGGGGAGAACATAATTTATTAGTAGTTGATATGAAAAAAGATAAAATTGGAGAACTGTATAAGAAATTTTTAGAGTTAAAAGAAAAGTTAGAAAAAGAAGGCTTATTCTTACCTCAGTATAAGAAACAAATACCTAGTTTTTCTCAAAATATAGCTGTAGTAACTGCTAAAACAGGTGCAGCCATACAAGATATAACAAGGACTATTCAAAGAAGATTTCCTATAGCGAAGATTAATGTATACTCAACATTGGTTCAAGGAGAAAATTCAGTTCAAGATATTGTTAAAAATATAAAACTAGCTGATGATGGATCAAACGATGTAATAATCCTAGGTCGTGGTGGAGGTTCAATAGAGGATTTATGGAGTTTCAATACTGAGGAAGTAATTAGAGCCATATTTAATTGTAGTACACCAATCGTTACTGGTATTGGACATGAAACAGATACCACGCTTGCTGATTTTGTTTCTGATAGAAGGGCTTCAACACCAACAGCAGCAGCTGAATTAGTTACACCAAATATTGAAGATATAAAGAATAGAATAAAATTTAATTTTCAAAAACTGAATAGTATTTTAAATAATACTATTCAAACATATAAGAGTAGAATTGTTAATAGTGAAAACAATCCATATTTTAAGAATTACTCTAAAATTTATATTGAATATAGAAAATCACTGGAGATATTAGAAAAAGACTTAAACAAAACTCTACATCAATTGATTAAAGATAAGAAGAATACACTAACTAACTCATCTGATAGATTTATTTCATATGACATGTTAGGACGTTTCAAAGAAAATTTCACCAATGAGATAAATCGTCTAGAAGCAAACTCTCCATTAAATATCATGAAAAAAGGTTATTCAGTTACTTTTATGAATAATAAAAAATTAACAACTGTAAAAGAAGCCATAGTAGGAGATAAAGTTACTGTACAGCTTATAGACGGAAGTTTAGAGTGCGATGTAAATAATATATCCGATAAAGGAGTTAAGTAATGAGTAAAGAAAATTTTGAAACAAGTTTAATGAACTTAGAAAAAATTGTTGCTGAATTAGAATCAGGGAAATTATCCCTAGAAGATTCGCTAGAACGCTATAAGCAAGGAATAGATTTAATAAAAAATTGCAATGAATTAATTGATAACGCTGAAAAAGAAGTAGCTAAATTAACAAAGGATTTCAAAGAAAATGAATAATTTTAAAGCATTCATAGAAGAAAACAAAGAAAAATTAAATACCTTTGCTAAAGAATATATCGAAAGACTAGAAATGCCAGCAATTTTAAAAGAATCTATAAAGTATTCTTTAGTTAATGATGGAAAAAAAATAAGACCATTATCTTTTTTGTATTTACTTAAGTATTACGAAGTAGACTATAGTAAATATTTTGATATAGCATTGGCGATAGAATTAGTTCATACATATTCACTAGTACATGACGATCTTCCGGAGATGGATAATGATGATTATCGCTGGGGAAAACTAACGAATCACAAAGTTTATGGACAAGATGTAGCGGTTCTAACAGGAGATGCAATGCTTACATTAGCCTTTGAGGTTCTCAGTGATTGTGATGTAAATCCTAACTTAAAAGTTAGACTTATAAAACAATTTGCTAACTATTCAGGAGCTATGGGAATGATTGCTGGTCAAGTGTATGATGTTAAACAAAAAAATTATAATGTTGATGCAGATTACTTAAGAAGAATGCATAGTTTAAAAACAGGTCGTTTAATTGAGCTTCCTATGGATTTTGCTTGCTTAGTAGCTAATAAATCAAACGATTACTCAGAAATAAGAGAATTTGGTCAACAATTAGGAATAGCATATCAGATAAAAGATGATATTCTTGATTATTATGGAGATTTTGAGAAAATAGGAAAACTACCGAGTGATGAAGATATGATTACTTATCTTAGTTTCTATGGTATTGAAGAATGTGAAGACTTACTTCAAAAGCATACTACGAATGCTATAAATATTGCTGAAAAATTAAATAATAACTTATTAATAGATTTTGCGAATTATCTATTAAAACGAGATAAATAATACACGACAGATTTTAAGTAACTCATTGTGGTTTTTCATACCATTATGAGTTATTTTAATACAATAAAAAACCACGAAAGTTTAGGGGTAAACTTCGTGGTTTTTTACAGTTATTATATTAGCCTAACTTTAGGGAATTAGAAACTCTTAGAACTAATATATTTAAAATGTTAGCTGTAGATTACTGGCACAAACATGAGGATTACTTATAATTGTAAAACTAAAAGTAGTTTGCTTCTGCAGCAGACAAATTAACACTGTATTTTTGATAAATCAAAAAGTGAGTTCTAATTTTTAACCCTAAACATAAAGTAAAATACTTTACATAATTATTATACTAAAAAAAATAATAAATTTAAAGTATTTGTGTAAATTTTATAAATGAAAATGTTTTTATTATTTATTTTCATTGTTTAAACTTTAAATAATAATAAAATGATGATAAAATTAACTAAAAGATTATAAATTAATTGTAAGGAGGGTGGAAATTATATGAAAGTCTTAGTAGCTGTTAATGAATTTAAAGGCTCTTTATCTTCAATAGAGATAGGAAATACTATAAAAAGTGTAATAAGTAAAAGATATACTAATTTAGAAGTTTTAACAGAAGCTGTTGCTGATGGTGGGGATGGATTTTTAGATATATTTAATGATTTTGAGAAAAAACAATTTAAAACTGTAAATGCCGCTTCACAAGATATTATAGTTAGTTATCTAGAAAATTTAGTTAGGAAAGAAGCTGTTATAGAAATTGCGGAAGTTATAGGACTAAAACAACTTTTGGATGTAGATAGAGATCCATATAAAACATCCACTCTTGGTTTGGGTAAACTAATTAATCATTTACTTAATAAGGGTATTAAACACTTCATAATTGGATTGGGTGGAAGTGCAACTAATGATTGTGGTATTGGAATGCTTAGTGAACTAGGAGTTAGGTTTTTAAGTGAATCTGGAAAGCTTTGTCGATATGGAATAAAAGATTTAAGTGAAATTTGTGAAATTGATTTGAGTGGTATTAATCAAAAACTAGAAGATGCAAACTTTACAATAATTAGCGATGTAAATAACCCTCTTTATGGCAGAAATGGAGCAACTTATGTTTATTCAGGGCAAAAAGGATTAGATGAAAGAAATTTTGCAGAAGTCGATAAATATATAACAAACTTTTCAAAACTTGTTTCTGAAAAAATAAAAAATGATTTTTCAAATTTTGAAGGAAGTGGTGCTGCGGGCGGTCTTGGGTTTGCATTCTTATCCTTTTGTAATAGTAGAATCCAGGGTGGTTCTAAGTTTATGATTGAATATTTAGATTTAGAACAAAAAATTAGTGAAATTGATATTCTTATTACAGGCGAAGGAAAATTAGATAGTCAGAGTTATATGGGAAAAGCCCCTATTGAACTTGCTAAAATAGCGAAAAAATATAATAAAAAAGTGATTTTCTTGGCTGGTAGCATTCTTGACGAACAGTTGAATCAACTTAGCGATGAAAATAAGAAATTAGTTGATTCTTCATTTACAGTTCAAAGAGAATTTTTACCTTTAGAAAATGCAATGAACAAAGATGTTACTATTAAAAATATAGAAAATACTGTTATTCAAATCTTTAATTTATTGGAGATTAATAATGGATAAAAAAAATAATATATTAATGGGAATATTTTGCATAATTATTGCAGGATTTGGTTTTTCCTTAATGGCACTATTTATAAAACTCTCAGGTAATTTACCGGCTATGCAAAAAGGCTTTTTCAGAAATATAATTGCTGTTGCTATTTCAGCTATTCCACTAATAAAGCATAGAAAATCAATTAGTCTTCCAAAGGGAAATATTGCTTGGGGAGTATTAATATCGAGAAGTGTTTTCGGTACTATTGGTTTAGTATTTAATTTTTATGCGATAAGTCATATTAGTTTAGCTGATTCAACAATAATACAAAAACTATCTCCATTTGTTATAATAATTTTATCATATATATTTTTTAAGGAAAAAATTACTAGATTCCAATTATTAGCTATAATAATAGCTTTTATAGGTGTGGGATTTATTATTAAACCAACAGGTAATGGACTTATTAGTCTTGGTGCTTTTGCTGCACTCTTAGGAGCGTTTTGTTCAGGAGTTGCTTATACTTGTGTAAGGTACTTAGGTACGCATAATGTTTCAGGTGAATTCATTATATTCTTTTTCTCTTCATTATCAACGTTATTGTTGTTACCTTATTTAATATTTGATTATAGAGAAATGAGTATATACCAATTAATGATGTTAATATTAGCGGGAGCATCTGCAACGATAGGGCAGTATGGGGTAACGTTTGCTTATCGATATGCAGCAGCGAAAAATATCTCAGTTTTTGATTACTCACAAGTCTTATTTTCAGGAATTTTAGGATTTATATTTTTTAACGAGTTACCAGACTTGCAAAGTTTAATAGGATATATTATAGTTATTTTTGTAGGGGTTATTTTAGTTTTAAAGAGTAAATAAAGGAGAGAAACAATGAAAAGAAAAATAATAGGGATTATAACAATTGCGTTTATTGTTCTATGTTCAGTTATACTGTATGTTAATCAAAGTAATAAGATTACTTGGTTTAATAAATTTTTAAAAGATGAAAACAAGATTACTTGGTTCAATAAAATTTCAAAAGATGAAAATAAGAGTACTAATGTGTTACAAACAGAAAATGTAGCTAATGCAAGAGATGGTATAAAGGGGGTAACGCAACCTTATCCATTTATTACCAATCCAAGTGGAGTCGAAAATAATTTGCTTCAAAATGCAAATGGTAATCTTATAGGACAATTAATATATTTACAAAGAGAAAATCTACCAGAGGCTGAACAAAAATTATTAGTAAATAACAAGGATGCAACACAATATATATTAGGCTATCTAGCTGGACAAAAAGCTACACCGTTTGAAGAGGGTGAGACAGTGGAAATTAATAGAAAATATCCATACTATATTCAATGGGATAAACGTTGGGCTTATGATAAGTTAGGTGAGACAAATATTGCTATAGGGGGATGTGGACCAACATGCGTAGCAATGGCATTAAGTGGGATATTAGATGATAAATCAATAACGCCTAAGAATATTGCAGTGAAAGAAGATGCAAATGGTTATTTTACTGATGCGGGAACTAAATGGAGTTTCTTCGATTATATTGCCAAAGAGTATGGGGTTAATTCAACTGGAGTACCTTTAAATAAAGAAGCGATGAAATCTGCTTTAAGTAAAGGACATCCGATAATTGCATCAGTACATCCAGGTAAATTTACCACAGTAGGACATATTATACTTATCACAGCAGTAGATAATGATGATAATTTTATTATTAATGATCCAAACAGTTATACAAGAACGCTAAAAAAATGGTCTTATGATGAATTAAAAACTGAAATAGTGGCTATGTGGGAATTTTCAAAATAAATTTATGATAAATCTTCAAATACACTTTGAGGATTTATCATTTTTTTATTAAAATTTTAGAGGGAATATGTTAATTTTAATCAAACCAATAATTTGATAAATGAATTTAAAAACTATATAATTATATTAATAAATAGAGCGATTAAAAGTAACATTATACATTAAATCGTTAAAATACAAAAGATGGAGGAAATAAAATGTCAGTTCTTGATATTAAAAATTTAGAAGTATCAATTAATGAAAAACAAATATTAAAAGGACTAAATTTAGAAATTAAATCTGGTGAAATACACGCAGTAATGGGACCAAATGGTGCAGGTAAATCTACTTTAGCATCAGCTATTATGGGCCATCCAAAATATGAAGTAGATGGTGGTAGTATTTTATTAGATGGTGAAGAAGTACTAGAAATGGAAGTAGACGAAAGAGCTCGTGCTGGTCTATTTCTTGCAATGCAATATCCATCTGAAGTACCAGGAGTACCAACTTCAGAATTTATTAAATCAGCAATTAATGCGCAACGTGAAGATAGTATTCCTTTAATGCAATATATTAAAAAATTAGATAAGACTATGGAATTTTTAGAAATGGATCTAAAAATGTCTCAACGTTATGTAAACGATGGTTTCTCAGGAGGAGAAAAGAAACGTAATGAAATATTACAAATGATGATGTTAGAACCTAAATTTGCTATTTTAGATGAAATCGACTCTGGATTGGATATCGATGCATTAAAAATCGTATCAAAAGGTGTTAATAAAATGCGTGGGGAAAACTTCGGTTGTTTAATTATCACTCACTATCAAAGATTATTGGATTATATTGAGCCAGATTTTGTACACGTACTTATGGATGGGAAAATCGTAAAATCAGGTGGACCTGAATTAGCACTTCGTTTAGAAAAAGAAGGTTATGACTGGTTAAAAGAAGAGGTTTAATATGGAGAATAATAAATTAAAACTAAGTATTAAAACTTTACAAAGCATCTTTTCTAATACTAATGAACCTACATGGTTTTTAAATACGAGAAAATTAGCTTTATATAAGAGTTATACGCTACCTTTTCCAAAATTAGAGTCTATGGAGTTAGAGAGATGGAACTTATTCAATGTTGATTTTTCAACTCTAAGATTAGAAAATGAAGGAAATATAGAAATAGCTGAATACGGTATTAATAGTGATGATTTTGCTGTAATTCAAAAGAATAACACTATTGTTCATATTAATATTCCAGAAAAATATGCAGATAAAGTAGTAATTAAAGATATTTTTTCTGCTATGAATGATGATCACATAAAAGATAGTTTTATGAGTGTTGTTGACTATGCAGAAAGTAAAGTGACTGCTGTTCACTATACACTATTAAATGCAGGATTATTTATAGACGTTAAAGATAATGCTGTAATTGAAGAACCGCTTCAGTATATCGTAATATCTGATAAAGAACAAAGTTTATTCAACCATGTGACTATTCAGGTTGGAAATAATGCAAAATTTAACTTTATTGAAAACTACGTAAATAATCAAAAAGAGGATAATGTACCATTCAGTTTAGTATCTGAAGTAGTTGCACACGAAGGAGCACAAATCAACTACAGTTCAATTACGAATCAACCAGGTGAAAAACGTGGAACTATTTTACGCCGTGGTTTAACTTATAAAGATTCTTTAATTAACTGGAATGTCGCAGCGATGGATGAAGCAGATGTATATCACGATAATACAACGAACATTTTAGGTGATGGTTCTGAAGCTAATCTTAAGATAGTAACGCTAGGAGTTAAAGAACAAAAAACTTACTTTAATAGTGAAGTAGTTAACCAAGGATTAAGCAGTAAAGGTGATATTCTTCAACATGGTGTATTATTAGATAGATCACACATCGTATTTAATGGTGTTGGATTTATCGTAAAAGGTGCAACAGGATCTAATGCTTATCAAAGTTCAAGAATGCTGACACTTTCTTCGGAAGCTAAAGCTGATGCCAACCCAATGTTATTAATAGATGAAAATGATGTTATGGCTGGTCACGGAGCGTCTCTAGGCCGTATTGATGAAGAACAACTATACTACTTACAAAGTAGAGGATTAACAAGAAAAGAATCAAGTAGATTACTAGTTCATGGATTCTTATCTCCAGTAATCTCTGAATTGACAGTAGATAAAATTAAAGAACTTGTAACAGTGCTTATTGATGAAAAAATTAACAATAACGAGAGTGAGTAATAATGATAGATTTTAGTAAATATAGAGAAGACTTTCCTATATTAAAAAGAAAGATATCAGGAAATGATTTGATATTTTTTGATAATGGAGCTACTACTCAAAAACCTAATCAAGTAATCGATGCAATTACAGATTACTATAAAAATTATAATTCAAATATTCATAGATCTGTTTATACCTTAGGTAATGAATCAGAGAAAATATACGAAGAATCAAAACAATTAGTAAAAGAATTTATAAAAGCGAGTAGTTATGAAGAAATAATTTATACTAGTGGAACTACCGAAAGTTTAAATTTCATAGCAAGAATTTTAGAACAAGATGTAAGTGAGGGAGATGAAATTATCCTTACATATATGGAGCATCATGCTAATATCATTCCTTGGCAACAACTAGCTAAACGAAAAAATCTAGTTTTAAAATATTTAGAATTAGATGAAGAAGGAAGAATAAGTATAAAACAATTAGAAGAATTTATTACAGATAAAACTAAAATCGTATCAATGTGCCATGCTTCTAATGTATTAGGTAATATAAACCCGGTTTATAAAATTGGTGAACTATTAAAAGATAAGGATGTTTATTTTGTAGTAGATGCAGCACAATCTGTTCCTCATTTAAAGATTGATGTTCAAAAAATGAACTGTGACTTTTTAGCATTTAGTGCACATAAGATGTGCGGACCTACCGGTATTGGTGTATTATATGGTAAAAAACATTTACTGGAAAAATTTGATCCGGTTGAATTCGGTGGTGGCATGATCGGTATTGTTGAAGAAACTTTGGCAACATGGGCGATTCTTCCTGATAAATTCGAAGCGGGAACACCACTGCTTGCGCAAGCTGCAGGATTAGGAGCTGCTATTAAATATCTAGATAGTATCGGATTAGAAAATATTGAAAAGTATACTAAAGAACTTACTGAATATATGTATTCTGAACTTTCTAAGATTGATAACATAGAGATTTATGGAACAAAGAATATAGAAGATAGAGTTTCGCTAATAACTTTTAATTTGGTAGGTGTACATCCTCACGATTTAACAAGTTTCTTAGACGCAAAAGGTATATGTATAAGAGCGGGACATCAGTGTACTCAACCATTATTAGGAAAGTTAGGAACATACTCAGTAGCAAGAGCGAGTCTATATTTATATAATACAAAAGAAGAGATAGATTTCTTTATTCAAACTTTAAAAGAAACGAAGGAGTTTTTTGACAATGAGTTTTAGTGATTTAAAAAGTTTATATAAACAAGTAATCTTAGATCATAGTAAACATCCTAGAAATAATGGAGAAATAGAGAGTAGTTATAAGTTGGAGATGCTAAATCCGTCTTGTGGTGATAAAATAACAGTTAGTATGAAATTAGTAGATGATATTATCGAAGATATAAAATTCGTAGGAACAGGTTGTTCAATTTCACTAGCTTCAGCTTCTATGTTAACTGAAGAATTAAAAGGTTTATCAGTAGAAAAAGCTAATACCAAGATTAAAGACTTTTTAAATATGATTATGGGAAATGAATTTAATGAAGAGAACTTAGAAGATAGTATTTCATTACAAAATATTTCGCAACTACCAGCTAGAGTTAAGTGTGCTACTTTAGCATGGAAAATTACAGAAAAAATTTTAGAAGAAAATAAATAGAAGAAGGAGTGATTGCATTGAATAAAAATGAAGAAATGTTTACCGATTATCAGTATGGATTTTCAGATAAAGATGTATCTATATTTAAGACTGATAAAGGACTAACAAAAGAGATTGTTAAAACTATTTCTGAAAGAAAAGAAGAACCACAATGGATGTTAGAATACCGTCTAAATGCATTAAAAGAGTTCTACAGAATGCCTATGCCTACATGGGGTGGAGACTTATCAGAAATAGATTTTGAGGATTTAACTTACTATGTAAAACCATCAGAAAAAACAGAACGCTCATGGGACGAAGTTCCTGAAGAAATTAAAAATACTTTCGAAAAACTTGGTATTCCAGAAGCGGAACAAAAATACTTAGCAGGTGTATCTGCACAATATGAGTCAGAGGTAGTTTATCACAATATGCATAAACAATTCGAAGAGAAAGGAATTATCTTCGAAGATACTGATACAGCGTTAAAAAATCATGAAGAAATTTTCAAAGAATACTTCTCTAAAGCTGTAGATTTTAACGATAATAAGTTCGCTGCATTAAACTCTGCAGTTTGGTCAGGTGGATCATTCATCTACTGTCCGGAAAATGTATCAGTAGAAGCTCCGCTTCAAGCATATTTTAGAATTAACAGTGAAAAGATGGGACAGTTCGAGCGTACATTAATTATTATTGAGAAAAATTCTTCACTACATTATGTAGAAGGATGTACAGCTCCAACTTACTCGGCAAGTTCACTGCATGCTGCTGTAGTAGAAATCTTTATTAAAGAAAATGCTCGTTTCAGATATACAACTATTCAAAACTGGTCGACAAACGTATACAACTTAGTTACTAAGCGTGCAATTGTTGAGAAAAACGGAACTATGGAATGGGTAGATGGAAACTTAGGTTCTAAATTAACTATGAAATACCCAGCTTGTATATTAGTTGGCGAAGGAGCAAGTGGAAGTACGTTATCTATCGCAATGGCTAGTGAAGGACAGGTACTTGATGCAGGATCTAAGATGATTCACCTAGCACCGAGAACATCATCTACTGTTGTTTCAAAATCAATGTCTCGTCGTGGTGGAAAAGTTAACTACCGCGGATGGATTCACTTCGGTAAAAACTCAGAAGGTTCTCGTTCGAACATTGAATGTGATACTTTAATCTTAGATGAATATTCAACATCGGATACTATTCCTTATAACATTGTTAAAAACTCTAACGTATCATTAGAACATGAAGCAAAAGTATCTAAAGTATCAGAAGAACAACTATTCTACTTAATGAGTAGAGGTTTAGATGAAGGACAAGCTACAGAAATGATAGTTATGGGATTCATCGAACCATTTACAAAAGAACTTCCAATGGAATACGCTGTTGAATTAAACAGATTAATTTCATTTGAAATGGAAGGGTCAATAGGATAATTAAAAGTATAAAAATTTAATTTGTTAGGATGATATCTCCCTAAAAATGTGTATAATTTTTTAGAGGTTACCTTTTACAATAGACCCAAAAAGGATAAATTATAAATTTCCTTTTTGGGGGTTTTTAGTTAAAATCTCAATAAAAGCAGAATTAAATTCAGTTGTATTAAAATAATAAATATTGACACTTCTTTTAATTATATTTTGTAAAGTAATAAAAGTATAGGTTAGTTAAATGTAGTAAAATTTTTAGGTTGAAATTACAAATATAAAAAAATAAAACTATTGAGTTCAATTGAAAAATGTTTTATAATATATATATATATATA
>NZ_CAURMG010000010.1:0-49529 GCF_963525875.1 uncultured Gemella sp.
TTCATCAATGTTCTAAATAAATCTTTCTTTTCTTGTTCCGTTTCTGGTATTTCTACTTCTGAATTTAGTGTTTTTATTAAAAAATCTAGTTTTTCCATGTTGTTCTCACTTATATTATAATTTAATCAATAATATAATACTACTTTATAGATAAAGTATCAACTAAAAGTTTTGAAATCCCGCTCTCCATCCTTTAATTTTCCAAACTATACTAAAGTGTGATAAAATAGAAACTAATTAAAAAATATAGTTATGGCGGAGGTAGAATGAAATATTTAACTAGTGAAGAAGTAACTAAAGCGAAAAAAAATATTAGTGAAATAAAACCTTATAAGACTACTAAAGAGATTATCTTTTCTAATATTTTCACTTTTTTCAATGCTATGAACTTAGTCTTAGCAGCATTTATAGCTACAACACTTAGATTTGAAAATATGTTGTTTTTAGGTGTAATCACTATAAATACTGCAATTGGTATTTTTCAAGAAGTTCGTTCGAAAAATGCCCTTGAAAAGTTGAGTTTGCTAGGTAGAAGTAAATACCGAGTAAACCGTGATAATAAAATAATAAATATAGATTCTGAAGAAATCGTCCTTGGAGAATATCTACACTTAAATCTCGGAGATCAGATTCCTGTTGATGCCCAAATCATCGAAGGTAGTATCGAGGTTGATGAATCACTATTAACTGGTGAAAGTGACAATATCTTTAAGACTACTGGTGATAAAGTAATGAGCGGTAGTAACGTAGTTAGTGGTAGTTGTTTAGTGCGAGCTATTGCTGTTGGAGAGGATAGCTATATTAATAAGCTTGCTAAAAGTACTAAAGAATTTAAAAAATATCCATCTAAACTTCGTGACTATATGGATAAAATCTTAAAAGTTATATCTATTCTATTAGTTCCTGTCGCAATTATGCTGTATATGCGTGGTGCTAGTCTTGGTCGTGGTTATGTAGAAATAGTCTTGCGAAGTGCTGGGGCTTTAGTAGGTATGATTCCAGAAGGTTTGATCCTTCTTGTCAGCGTCTCTCTTGCGGTTGCTGCGATGAAACTTGCTAAAAAGAAAGTTTTAGTTCAAGAATTATACTGCGTGGAAACCCTTGCCAGAGTAGATGTCCTTTGTTTCGATAAAACAGGAACTATCACTACAGGTAATATGAATGTTGTAGAAATTGATGATGAAGTTGCAGAAAAATTATCAAGTTACCTTGCATATTTCAATGATGAAAATGCAACATCTAGAGCTTTAAAGAATCATCTAACGTGTAAAAAACAATGGGATGTCGAAGAATTAGGAGCCTTTTCTAGTAAAAATAAATATTCATTTATAAAACTGCAAAACGGTGGAACATACTTCTTCGGTGCATATGAATTTTTAGGCTTCTCTATTGAAATGGATAAGTATTACGAGAATCTAAAAAAAGAGGGTTATCGAATATTATCATTAGCCTATACTGAAGATAGTACAAATGTTCCTACTAATATGAAACTTGTAGGACATGTAGTTCTATCAGATGAAATAAAAGAAAACACAAAAGAAACATTCAAATACTTCGAATCACAAGGTGTTGAAGTGAAAATAATCAGTGGAGATAATCATATAGCCGTGTACGGTGTTGCTAAAAAAGCTGGTTTCAAAGAAGATGCTAAGGCTATCGATATGACTAAAGTGACTGAAGAGGACTTTGAAAAAACTATTCTTGAGAATGACATTTTCGGACGTGTTACCCCTGAACAAAAACAGAAAATGGTAGCCGTATTACAAAAAGCTGGAAAGACTGTTGCAATGAGCGGTGACGGTGTTAACGATGTTCTTGCCCTTAAAAAAGCTGATATTAGTTTTGCGATGAATGGTGCTACTAGTGCTGCAAAAAGCGTATCTAATATCGTATTTTTAACAGATGACTTCGGAGTATTCTACGATATACTTATGGAAGGTCGTCGTGTTATTAATAACATTCAAAAGGTAGCTTCACTATTCCTAACAAAAACATTCTTCTCGATTATCTTCTCAATACTTAGTGTGATCTTCGCCCTGGAGTTTGCATTTATACCGATTCAATTTACGATAATTTCAGCGATAACAATCGGTATTCCATCATTCTTCCTAACTTTTGAAGCGAATAAGGAGAAAGTAAGCAGTAACTTCATGAAAGACATACTAAAAAATGCTACAATCGGTGGTGGTATTTTAGTAGCTACAGTACTACTGACAAACTTTACCATTACAGACAATTCACAAGTGAAATTCATCTGTTTCCTTCTTGCGTTAATAAATGGATTATGCATGGTTGCGAAGGTCAGCCTACCTCTTAACAAATATAAAGTTGCACTACTCTCTATGTTAAGTATCGCTACAATTATAGGTGTGGGAGTTAATATATTTATCTTGAAAAATTACTTTACACCATTGGTATTTTCTCAAGTGATTTATATAATTATTCTCGGGCTATTAATCTCAACAGTCCACTTCTTTACGAGAAGAAAAGCAAGATAAAGAATAAAAATTTATCACTCATTTATCGCTCATTTATCGCTCACTTTCGAATGTGAACATCGTCTAAACATTACTATAATAACACTTCAAAAGAGTACAACAAAACCCTGAATTTGGTTAATTTCAAATCCAGGGTTTTCTTTTATTCTTCGTTAGAAGGTTTTTCTTTTGATTCTTCGTCTTCTAGGTCTTTTTCTTCAACCTTTTCAACTTTATCTTCTTCGTTTTTAGCCTCTTCTTGAGCTTTTTTCTCAGCTTCTTCTTTGGCTTTACGAGCTTGTTCTTCGTAATATTTCTTATTAACTACTTTATCCAGTTGTTCTGCTTCTCTTTCGTCTAGGTCTTTTGGCATTTTTCCAAATTGGTAAAGAGCAACAATTTCTTTTCTATCGATTGTTTCAACTTCGATAAGTGTTTGTGCAATAAGTTCTAATTGTTCTCTGTGAGTTTCAATAATGTGAAGAACTTTAGCGTAACATTCGTTAATAATTTTACGAACTTCGTTATCGATTTCTTTCAGCATTTCTTCTGAGTAGTTACCGATACTTGAAAGTTGACGTCCACCATATGGATCGTGGAATGGAGCTTGCATTGGTCCTACAGCATCACTCATACCGTATTCTGTAACCATCGCACGAGCAATAGCTGTTACTCGTTCGAAGTCATTGTGAGCTCCTGTAGATACTTCGTTAAAGAAGATTTGCTCTGCAGCACGTCCACCAAGTAATCCACAGATTTTGTCGATTAAATCTGTACGAGTTTGGAAGTATTTTTCTTCTTCCGGAATCATAAGGTTATATCCACCAGCATCACCACGTGGGATAATAGTAACTTTTTGTACTTTATCAGCACTATCAAGTACCATACCTACGATTGCGTGACCTGCTTCGTGGTAAGCTACTAGACGTTTTTCTTTTGGAGTGTATACTCTACTACGTTTAGCTGGACCACCGATTACTCTGTCCATAGCTTCATCTAGATCTTCTTTATCGATACTAGATTTATTTTCACGAGCTGCTAATAATGCCGCTTCGTTAAGGATGTTAGCAAGATCCGCACCAGAGAATCCTGGAGTTTTTTCTGCTAATGAACGAAGGTCAACACCTTTAGCAAGTGGTTTGTTTTTAGCGTGTACTTTAAGAATAGCTTCACGACCTTTTACATCAGGTGTAGAAACTTTAATTTGTCTGTCGAAACGACCTGGTCTTCTAAGGGCGTTATCTAATACGTCAGCACGGTTAGTAGCTGCAATTACGATAATACCTTTTTCACCATCGAATCCATCCATTTCAACAAGAAGTTGGTTAAGAGTTTGTTCACGTTCGTCATTTCCTCCACCTACTCCGCTTCCACGTTTACGTCCTACAGCATCAATCTCATCGATGAAAATGATACATGGCGCATTCTTTTCAGCTTCTTTGAATAGGTCACGAACACGACTTGCCCCAACCCCTACGAACATCTCAACGAAATCAGATCCTGAGATTGAGAAGAATGGTACTTTTGCCTCACCAGCTACAGCACGAGCTAGTAAAGTTTTACCAGTCCCTGGAGGCCCCTCTAGTAGGACACCTTTAGGGATTCTAGCACCCATCTTAGTGAATTTACGGTGATCTTTTAAGAACTCAACCATTTCAGCAAGTTCTTGTTTTTCTTCATCAGCTCCAGCTACATCATCAAATGTAACTTTCGCTTCTCCACCATCGATTTTTTTAGCTTTAGATTTTTGGAAGCTCATTACTTTGCCTCCACCGCCACCTTGCATTTGTGTCATAAAGAAAACTAAAACACCCATAAACAAGATAAGTGGAATAATCTGACCTAAGAATGATAGAATTGCTCCAGTTTTTTCAGCTGGTTTATATTCTACTACACTTAATTTTCCATCTTTAGCTTTTTCATTAATTTGTTTTTGTACTTCAGAATCAGATGCTGCAACTACACTCTCGAAGTTCTTATTACCATCTGTGTAAGTACCTTTAATATTGTAGTTCTCATCTTTTCTTTGTAGACTTATTTCTTTAACCTTGTCGTCTTTAATAGTTTGAACAAGCTTAGCATAGTCTATTTTTTCAGTTGTCCCAGGTAAGTCTTGCTGCCAATATGCAAATAATCCAATCGCGATTGCGATTAATGCAAGCATACCAAGGATAGGGTTTTGTCTTTTTTTATTATTCATATAGACAATCTTCCTCCTATCATATTTCTAAACATAATTTATTTTATCATATTTAACTAAAGTTTGACTAATATTTTGACCTTTTTTGATTAAAATATTATTATGAGTAAATCTCTTCTTTTAGAACACCGATATAAGGTAAGTTTCTATATCTCTCATCATAGTCTAAACCAAATCCTACTAAGAATTCATTTGGTGAAACCATACCGATGTAATCTGCCTCAACATCAACTACACGAGTTTCTGGTTTATCTACTAATGAAGCACACGCTACAGAAGCTACTTTTCTTTCTTTTAAGTTCTCAATAAGTGCCTTAAGAGTTCTTCCTGTATCTACAATATCTTCAACGATAATTACGTGACGTCCTTCAATATCCATTCCGCAATCTTTTTTGATTTTGATTACACCAGAAGATTCAGTTCCTCCGTGATAACTAGATACATCCATAAAGTCAGTAACTACGTGAATGTCAATATGTTTTAAAAGTTCTGCCATAAAAGGTAATCCCCCTTTTAATGTACAAATTAGAACAGGGCATTTATCTTTATAATCCTCTTCAATTTGTTTAGCAATTCTTTTACTAGCAACTACGATTTCCTCGTGTGTAAATAGAACTTTCTTGATATCTTTTAATAAATTTTCCACTGTTTTATCCTTTCGTGTTTATGTAATAATCATATTTTTTATTTTTATTGATTTTAGTATTTATTCCTAAAACTCCTAAAATCCCATCTTTGTTGCGAATTACTGGAAGAGTATCCCTGAGTTCTTTGGGAATCTTTTCATCAATAAATAGGCGTGAAAGTTTTTTACTAACCTTACCTCTTTGAATTCTATCACCATTCCTCTTGGTCGTAACTATCAAGGGCAAATCTTCTTTATTAAATCCAACCTCCGATGAGTTGTTAGTTGTTGTTATTAGAAAATTACTCTGATGAAATGTATAAACTTTAGTAATATCCACTTCATCTATTATTAACTCTATCTTATCATTATAACATTTTTTTTTGATTTTATGAACATAAATACTATTATATTCGCTAATAATTTTTAAATTATTTTTCAAATCATAACTTTTATTGTTATTTCTACTTTTCAGGTCTTCTATTATTGTAAAAAGTGCCCTTTGTTTCACATCAAAAATACCAAAATTATTTGCTAATATGTCTCTTAACAAGAAATAAATCTCTTCTTTGGTATTTTTCAATAATTTTTTCTTATCTAATTCAACTTTATCTTCTTCTTTAGAAATAACATAATCAGCTTTGTTTTCTAATACTTTATTTCTTAATTCAGTATTAACGTTTTGATAATAACTAGAAAAATTGATTAAATTATCAAAACTCGCTGTATTTACATCGTTCAACAACGGTACAATATTGTGCCTTATATTATTTCTTGTATAATCAGTATCAAAGTTTGTTGAATCTACATAGTATTTTAAGTCATTTTTATCGGCATATTGCTCAAGGTCTATTTTTAATACATTTAGTAATGGTCGATAAACTTCTAAGTTTCCTATAGTTGTCTTCTCTTCTATTATCAAGTTATAATCCATACTGCGTCCACTAAGGAGTCTCATAAGTATATTTTCTACCTGATCATTTTTATGGTGAGCAGTTATTAACCTCACAACACCTTCTAACGAAGACATTTCCTCAAAAGCTTCATAACGGAGTTTTCTTGCGAGCATCTCCTCTGAGGTATGACTATCTCTTTCTAAATCATTCATATTTAGCTCTTTTTTGTAGAACTTGACATTATAGTTTTTGACGAAGTTTTCTACAAACTCAGCTTCTTCATAAGACTGCTCTCTTAGACCATGGTTTATGTGGAACACCACTAATTCTTTATAACTTTCTGTATACTTTGTAACAAGCAGATGAAACAAAACTATAGAATCCACTCCTCCTGACAGACCTAGTGCTATTTTATCAGTTTTTTGCCATAAAACATTAATGTCCATCTAGATAACCTCTCTCTTGAAGTTCTTTTTTTATTTTTTTTAGCTTACCTTCTGCTTGCTTTGTCGTCGTAAGTATATCTTCTAGTAATCCTTCTGGCGCTGGAGGAATTTCTTTTTTCTCTTCTTTCTCCTCAGATAACTCGGTAATATTACTCTTCTTACCTTTCCCTACAGAAATCTTCATATTCCCTATGAATTGAAGTTTTTTCAAGTCTTTTAAAGTTTTCGTCTCCTGTTTAGGCTCCTCTTTTTCTTCCTGCACTTCTTGTTTTTTCTGAACTTCAGGTTGTCCTTTAACTTCTTTTTTCTCAGGTGCTTTTGGTTTGTTTTTCTTTTTACTATGTTTTTCTTTCGAGTTATTCTCTGCTTTTTTCTTTTCACCCTCAGCTTGCTTTAACTCTTTTTGTGTTAAAATCACTAAAGAATCCTTCGTACTTTTCTCCTCAGCTTTAATTATAAAACCAACAGAAAAAATCTCTTCTAGCTTCTTCTTTTTACCTATAAACATATTTTCCTTTGGTAAAAATGCATCTTTACCATTTTCTAGTTTTATATACAGCCCTTTACTTTCAACCTTTGTTACCTTACCTGAAACTTTACTCATTCAATCACCTCGCTATCAATATAGATGTAAACTATATAATCTTAATAGTTTAAACCTCGTAAATCATTCCTATTTGTTTCACTTAAATATTATACCACACTCTATTCATCTATTGAAATATCAAAGATAATTCAAGGTAATAATATACCAATAACCAAATCCCGACAACTAAAAAATGCCAACTTCAAAAATTTACTCTTTTGAAATCAGCACTTAATCATTATATCTTCTTTTAAGTAATGTTATGTTAACTATCTCTACAAATAACATCACTAACCTTTATTATATCATAAAAACAATGATTTTATCAGTCTTTTATTTTTTAATATTTTGTGTTATGTTAAAAATACCAAAGGTATATGTTTCATATCATATATTCTTATCTATAGTAAACACGCAATACGCTATTTCAGGGAGGTTACTATGTTAAACGCGGAAAAAATCAAAAAAAGATATTACATATTTCTAGTATTTTATTTTTTATTTGGTACTACAATCTATTTCTTATTTGATAATGTAGTTAATCCAAACTCTATACAACAATACAAAATCATATTATTTGTGCTCGAAGTTGTTTATTTTGATTTACCTATAGTGTTAGCGTTGGTTATAAATAACTATATAGATAAAAAAACTAAAAACGTAGAAAAATAAAAAATAACACTCTCTAAAACTTGCTAGCGAATGATTCAATAAAATCTTGTTTTTTAAAAATCAAGATTTTCGCATTATTCCTATAGCTAAAAAGGCGACTCAAAATTACTTTTGAATCGCCCTTCTTTTTTTATCCATTATAACAATTTATTATTTCAAATAACTTGCTACGTATTTCTTCATTTGTTGAATGTCCTAGCATTGATTTTAATTCATTTAATTTTTTATCTAATTCATCTACATCAATGTCTAAAGTTGTATTTTTATAGATCATTTGATTATCAGTTTTCTCACTGCTTTCGTAATCAAGTGATAACTCTTCATACATTTTCTCACCAGGTCTTAGACCAATTTCTTCGATATCAATATCTTTATACGGTTCTAATCCTGATAGTTTGATTAAGTTTGTCGCAAGATCTATTATTTTTACGGGTTCTCCCATGTCTAATAGGAAAATCTCCCCTTCACTTGCGTAATACCCAGCTTGTAGTACTAATTGTGCCGCTTCTGGAATCGTCATGAAGTAACGAATAATATTTCTATGCGTGATTGTGATAGGTCCACCTTTTTTAATCTGTTCTTTAAAGATAGGAATAACAGAACCATTTGAACCTAATACATTACCGAATCTAACCGCAGCAAATTTCGTTTTGTACTTATTACCTTTTGATTGTAAAATAATCTCTGTTAAACGTTTTGAAGCACCCATAGCATTCGTAGGATTTACCGCCTTGTCAGTAGAAATCATAATAAATCTTTCTACTTCTTTTTCAATCGCTACATCCATAACATTTTTTGTCCCAAAGACATTATTTTTTATCGCTTCTTGTGGACGACGTTCCATTAGCGGTACATGTTTATGTGCTGCTGCATGGAACACTACGCTCGGTTTATATTTATCAAACACCTCAGCTAGAGCCTCTTTTTCACGAATACTTACTATTTCAGAAATATAATTTATATCCTCGTATTCCTTACTATGTGATTTTTCAAAATCTAAATCACGTTCTAACATGTACAAGGCATTTTCATTAACATCAACTAAAACAAGTTGACTAGGTTTGAATTTGAATATTTCTCTTACAATCTGGCTTCCAATCGAACCACCAGCACCTGTAACAAGGATACTCTTTCCTTTAATATAAGAACGAATCTCTCCTTGAGAAAGTTTCACCTCTCCACGTCCTAATAAATCCTCAATCGATACATCTTTCAAGTGTTTAGAAATACTCTCTCCATCTTCTACAGCAACACCAGAACTCATTACCTTAACAGTAACATTTGCTTCCTTCAAAACATTTAATATTCTATTTTTATTATAAGCACTAATCGAAGGAATAGCTAAAAAAACTTGTTCTACTTCATATTTTGGAATAAGTTTTAGTATTTCATAAGTTGTTCCAACTACCGTAACCCCGCTGATTACAGAATTTTTTCGATTATCATCTATAAGACCAACTACATTAGCTCGGAAAATATTATTTTTTGATAGTTCTTTTAATAATATATATCCCGCATCTCCTGCACCGATTATGAATGTATTTTTATAAGTACTAACTCCATACTTACCAGCTTCTCTTTCACGTAAGGCACGATATAACATTCTTGTAAACATCATCCCCGCTATTATTAATAACGGTGAAAAAATTGCAAACCTAACATTTGAGAATGTATCTGGCAACATATACTGGTATAAAATACTAGTAATCAAATCCCCTAGAACTACAGAAATACAAATATTAACTATCTCTGTTACTCCTAGATATGACCATAGAGATTTATTAGTACCGAATAAATAAAAACTGACTATATATATAACAAGTGAAATCACTAGAAATTCAAATATTTCTGTATAGTGTCCATTTAGCATAGCGAATGGATCTGATGCCTTACCTAAAAATATCGATGCTATTATCCCTAATGCTACTATAAATAAATCCAATAACATTATAAGTTTAAATCTGTGATTTATATAAATTTTTGATGAAAATAATCTATTCATAACATCTCCTGAAAATTTATTAAAAACTACGGGGCTGACCTAACAGGTCAATCCCATATAAAATTTAAATAACAATACTTCATGTAACAATCCATAAGCAATAAAAGTGTCTTTTGGGATTGTAAAATTACCTAATAAATCCTATAGGGAAACTTTAAAAATAAAATTATATAAAATTAAACTTTAAAGTCTCCCTTACTACTCATCCAGATATTTTAAAGTAATCTATAACCAAAATATCCCGTAACTGCTATTATAATAAGTAATATTACAATACTAACTTTCCTTGTTTCTTTGATTACTTTTATCTCCACTATTTTTTGAACTATTAATATCGTTATCGCTACAAAAATTGCAGTTGTTTTTACTCTCTGATTTTCTATAAAAATAGTTCCTATTATTATAGCCAAACTAAAAACCGTTATAAGCATATTAATAGCCAAAAATATCAATTTTTTATCTGTCATAATTATTTTTTCCTTATCTTAATTGTTACTTTAACAATCGGCGTATCCGTCGCTATTCGAATGTTTTCTTTTGGATAAATCTTCAGATTACTACGCTCTTCTGTTTCCTCTTTAATATCACTCAAATCAACATCAACGAACATTTCACTTATTTTTGCAAGATTATCAGCATCCTCCGCTCTAATCGTTACTTTTGTAACATCGGCAGTAGCACTGACAAGCTCAAATCCTGGAGGTAAACTACCTATAGTGTTTACTTCTAACGGAACTTCTTTTTCAATATTCTTTAATTCGATACTCATAACAGTTGAATTCGGTTCTATTTGAATATCTTCTATCTTGTTATAATCACTGTCATAAGCAACCAATTTAGCTTCTTCTCTAGTATTTCTATTAATTTTTGTACGTGTATCACTTTCAGCACGAACTTCATTAATTCTATTAAGGCTCTCAATCGCCCCAGAAATCTTAACAGTTTCATTAGTTACACTAAGTTTCTCGACTTCGTATCCTATTAATAGTCTTTCTTTCTTAACTACAGGAGTCACTCTAAATTCTTTTGTCGCTTTTTCTCTTATAGAAATAGTTATTGTAGAAGGTTCTGCTGTGCCATCAACACCTCTTTCTAAACCTTCAATCTCTATTCTAACTTTTTGATCATCACCAATCTGAGCATTTTTTAAATTTAGTCTAGCTTTGAAATTCTTTGCGATACTTTCCTTTTGAACTTTTGTCTGCGTTCCTGATAATTTCACAGAAATAGTATTAGGAATACCTACAACATAAAGCTTATCTCTATCATATTCAACTTCTAATGGTACATCACTCACCCATGCAGTGGCATTATCGCTATTATTTCCACCTAAAACTGAGAAGTTTTTGAAATTTTCATTAACAGATATAAATAATAATATCGCTATTAAAAATGATATTAACTTTAACTTATTATTTTCTTTTAGTTTCATAATATCACCTCTTATTTAATAATTCTTTCTTGTTGTTGCCAATTTTTAGTCAGATATTTAGTTAAAGCCTCAGTTGAATAATCAGAAGTTAACACACCATTTTGGCAAACACTGATTTTCCCAGTTTCTTCTGAAACAGCAATAACGATAGCATCTGTCAACTCCGATAACCCTAAAGCTGCACGGTGTCGTGTTCCATAACTACTCGCAATTGATCTATTATCTGATAAAGGAAGCACACAACTGGCTGCACGAATTTTATTTTTATCTATTATCATTGCTCCATCATGCAGTGGTGTATTAGGAATAAATATATTAATTATAAGTTCATTCGTTACCTCAGCATTAACAGTGATACCACTTTCTACATACTCATCAAGCCCAGTGTTATTTTCTAAAACAATAAGAGCCCCTATTCTTCGACGAGCCATGTGTCTTGATGATTCAACAACAGATTTAATAATTTGTTCTGTAGAATCTTTTTCAACATCCTTATAATTAATATTGAAGATATTAGACAGCTGTACCCTTCCTATATACTCAAGAGCTCGTCTTAATTCTGGTTGGAATATAATCATTATCCCTAACACTCCCCAAGTCACTACTTGTTCAAAAATGTACGTCATCGTTTTAAATCCGATAAAATTAAAGAATATTTTTAAACCTATAACAATTAAAATACCTTTAATAAGTTGCATACCACGAGTACCTTGCAGTAGACTTAATAGTTTATAAACTAATAACCACACTAATAATATATCCAATAAATGAATAATCAGCGTCAGTGTACTTACTCCTGATAAGTATTCAGCTATCATAAAAAATCTCCTTCCTTAGATTAATAATGTCGTTGCAATACACAATAATCGACATTTTGTGAGTACAATATTCCACTTTCAATTATATCATAAAATACAGGTACTGTGCTATTTTTTTTATAAAAGAAAAGGGGAGTGACTCAAAAATCGTGATTTCGTAGAAAAATCGATTTTGTCGAGTCACCCCCACAAAGTCTATTAGATATCTAAAAAGCTTTTATAAAGCGTATTTAGATATCAATAAACCACTACGGCTATGAGTTCTCATATACACTTTGTTAAAATTTAGGGCTTTTTGATCATCCTCTCAAAATATCTTCTATAATTTCTAGAATATAATACATTAAGTATCGTCTACAAAAATTATGTTAAACAACATAGACATTAAAACTCGTACCTACAAATCGTATTAATACCTAACTAGTCAACTTTACTTACATATACAAAGTCTGTAGGTGGTACAGTACCTTTTCCTATATCTGGTTGACCCGCAGTTATTAGTATAGAATCACCAACTTCAGCTAGCCCAATTTCTTTAGAATATGCAGAAGCATTACTTAACATCTCTTCCATACTCAACATTTTAAGTTCAATATACGGTACTATTCCTCTAGTAATAATTAATTTTCTAGCACTTTCTCTATCAGGTAAAACCGCTAGCACAGGTACATTTGGACGGTACCTCGCGATGAAACGAGCTGTTGTTCCTGATTTTGTATAAGTTACAATATTTTTTACATCAACTGCTTCTAAAAGATGTTTTGTCGTCATAGAGACAGCGTGAGAGATACTCATTTTATATCCTTCCACTTCAAATCTTTCAGCATCAACAGCATTATTTTTTTCAACAGTTCTTATAGTTCTATCTAATGTTTCTAACGCTTCACATGGATAATCACCAATCGCAGTCTCCTCTATTAACATTACCGCATCAACACCATCAAAAATTGCATTCGCAACATCAGACACTTCGGCTCTAGTCGGTCTTGGATTGTAAACCATAGAGTATAACATTTGAGTAGTTAAAATAACTACTTTCGCAGCTTCATTAGCTCTTCTTACTATTTCCTTTTGAATTCCAGGTAAATCTTCATAGGAAATATCTACACCAAGTTCGTCACGATTAATCATAATCGCATCCGCAATTTCTAGTATTCCATCAAGATTGTCATAACCGTCTTTACAATCTATCTTAACAATAATCCCTATATTTTTTCCATGCGACTTAATAAGCTCTTTCACCTTCGTAATCTCTTCTAGGTTCCCAACAAAAGGACACGCAACGAAATCTACATCATTTACGCAGGCAAAGTTTACATTCTCCTCATCTATTCTTATAAGTTTATACTTATTTTTTGCATAAATATGATCCACATCATAAATTATAGCTAAATCTCTCCCCACTTCTTCTCTTAGAGATTTAACCTTCTCTATTCTTTCAACATTTTGTTCATTACTCCCATAGTAAGAATCTATCAATACAGCATCTGCTGCACCTTCCACTATTTTTCGTAACACTTTATCTGTAGCATCACCTATAGTAGCTATTATTTTAGAATTTCTAATCATAACTCTTCACCTATCCATATCTTTATTTCACATTTTATTATAGCACAGCAAATTATAACATACTATACTATACTTATTACATCAGTTTTAACCTATATTATTAAGTAAATAAATATTATTATTAAATACAAAGCACTCAATCATATCAAATCTCATTAATTTAGGCAAATTCAATTCTTATTAACACATTAATTTAATATAAACTATAAAAATATAACTACATATATCGTTTTCAAAAACAGTTCCATTTTATTAAATAAAAGAAAAATTCTTACCCTAATTGTAAGGTTTTTTCCTACAAAACAGCTTACGTTTGTAGTTGTTTTTTATCGACAATTGTGAAAAATATTTATAAAGTTTATTTGACTATAAGTGTTATTTAAAGAATAATAGTGGCACTTCTAAAATTAAAACTATAAAAAATAATATTATATAAAAAACTATTGACAATCTCCCTTTCTGTAGTATATAATTTAACATGCTGATATAATACATAGTTTTCAGTTATTAAAATTATATATAAATAATAATTTAGGAGGAACATTTTTTATGTTATCATTTTTAAAACCTAAAGCTAAATCACATACAGTTCCTGCCGATAAAATTATGCCAACTTATAAGAAATTAAGATTTATTTCTTTCCTTGGGGTATTCCTTGGATATATGGCATTCTATATTGTTAGAAATAACATCAGTTTATCGAGTAGTGACCTTAAAGCATCTTTAGGAATTTCTAAAACTCAAATGGGGGCAATCATGAGTTATATGCTACTTGCATATGGATTAAGTAAAGGATTCATGAGTAGTTTAGCCGATAAAGCTGATCCAAAAAAATATATGGCTCTTGGTCTTTTCCTTTGTGCATCTGTAAACTTAGCACTTGGAGTTAGTCACACTGTATTCTTAGTGTCAATCTTAGTAATATTACTAGGTCTTTTCCAAGGTATGGGAGTTGGACCAGCATTCATCACACTTGCAAGCTGGTATCCTAAAAAAGAACGTGGTCGTATGACTGCTCTTTGGAACATTTCTCACAACGTCGGCGGAGGAATCGTAGCAAGTGTTGTTACATTAGGATTCTTCATCTTTGGTAAAGAACACTGGAAATTAGCATACTACGTATTCCCAGCGATTATCGCTATTATCTTCGTTATCATCATCCTTGTTTTAGTTAAAGGAAAACCAGAAAACGAAGGTTTACCAACAATGGAAGAAATCACTGGTGAAACACACAAAGTAGAAGTAAAACACGTACCAGAAGAAGCTGCAAACTTAAGTGCAGGACAAATTTTCGTAAACTACGTATTAAAAAACAAACACGCTTGGTATGTATCTTTAGTTGATACATTCGTATACTTAATCCGTTTCGGATTAATCTCTTGGCTTCCAATTTACTTATTAGAAACTAAAGGATTCACAAAAGGACAAATGGGTATCGCCTTCACATTATTCGAATGGGCTGCTATTCCATCAACACTTCTTGCTGGATACCTATCTGATAAAGTATTCAAAGGTTACCGTATGCCTCCAGCAATCGGTGCAATGGTTATCATTTTCTTCTGTCTAATCGGATATTGGGAAAGTACTTCTCTAGTATGGGTAATCGTATTTGCCAGCCTTTCTGGATGTCTAATCTACGTACCACAATTCTTAGCATCAGTTCAAACTATGGAAGTTGTTCCATCATTTGCTGTTGGTAACGCAGTTGGTCTAAGAGGATTCATGAGTTACATTGTAGGTGCTTCATTCGGTACTTGGTTCATAGGATTTGTCGTTGACCGTGTAGGATGGTCTGGAGGTCTTTATGTACTTCTTGCATCTGCAGTTCTTTGTATCGTATTCGCAGTACTAAGTCACCGCGGAGCTAAAGAATTAGCACATAAATAATTAACAATTCAAAACATTAAAAAGCACTGAACAAAATCATTCAGTGCTTTTTCTTATAGCTATATTAATCTTCTTACTTACGTGTTATGTAGTTTTCAATATTATAATCTTGTGGATCTAATTCTATATCATTACCTAAAATCATATTAGCAATGCTATACCCAATTATCGGGCCAGTAGTTAAACCAGAAGATCCGAGCCCACTAATTGCATACACATTTCTTAGTGTCGGAACCTCCCCAAAAAATGGAGAATAATCACTAGTATAGGCTCTAATTCCAACGCGTTCATTAATAATTTCTGGATTTTTCAATTCACCTAAAAAGTTTTCCGCTTCTTTACCGAAAGCATCAAGTTGTATTCTATCAACGGTTAAATCAAATCCCATGTCATTTTCATGTGTTGCTCCAACACTGACAACACCATTTTCAAATGGAATAATATCAAGCTCACCCTCGGGCATAATAACTGGATAAAATCCTGTATTTAAGTCAACAATCTTATAATCCCTTAGTTGTCCTTTTTGCGGACGAACATCAACGTCAAACCCAAGTGGTGATAATATATCTTTTAACCACGCACCAGTCGCAAGAACAACAACATCAAATATTTCTCCATTAACGTCATATTTATCTCCAACAACTTTCAAACTAACTTTTTCTTTAACAACATTAGCCTTCGAGGCGGTAAGCAAAGTATTAACGAATCTCTCTCCTTCTACACGTCCACCACCACTCGCATACAATACATCTCCATTGTTATTAAAACTAGGAATGACCTTTTGCACCTCTTCTTTTGAGATTATCTCTAAATCTCCTATCATCGGTGATAGTTCTTTACGACTTTCTGCGAGTTCTTTTAACTCCGGTAGCTTATCTTCATTTTTTTTCAATAGATAAACACCGCATTGTGAATAAAAATCAGTATTATAACCATCACTTTCTAGATCTTTTACTAATTTCAAATAAAAATCAGCACCTAGTCTTGCCATCTTGTACCACGGTTTATTACGCCTTTTAGAAAACCACGGACTTATAATTCCAGCCGACGCTTTAGTAGCTTGACCCAATCCATAATCAAAGACAACTATTTCATTTTTCTGTTCTTTTGACAAATAATAAGCACATGTAGCTCCTACTATTCCCCCGCCTACTACTGCTATTTTCATAAAATACCTCACTTTTGTTTATTAGATCTACTTATTAAAATTATAACTCAAAAAAATTTAAGAGTAAACTTTAACTTTAAAAACATCTCTAGAACCTAACTTTCTCATAAATTAATTTTAAAAATAACTAAATTCTAAATTTCACCTAATCTAATTTTATATGCAATACGGAATTTTTTTCTTTCTGAATTATTTTATAGACTTATACAGCATAACATATTATAATATAACTTAAGTCAAATGACTTTAAAATTATAATTTACAGGAGGTAAACTATGACTGAAATGAAATTAATACCAAGAAATGAAGTCGAAGAGAAATATACTTGGGATATGACTCTTCTATACAAAACTGATGAAGATTTTAAAGCGAGCCTTGAGAATATTAAAAAAGAAATCTTAGATTTTAAGGCTACTTACGAAGGTAAATTAGCTGATTACACTACTTTAGATACTGCTATTAAAAAATACGAAGAACTTTATGAAGAATATTACAAACTATCTCACTATGCGGAATTACCAATGGCAGTGGATAGATTTAATGACAATGTAGTACAAAATGTAACACTTTTTGAAGATGTTTCTACTTTATGGGCGGGGAATTTAAGTTTCTTTGATACTGAACTTGTAGAACTAGATGAACAATTCATTAAAGACTTTGTGGAAAACTATCGTCCTGATTTAGAATACTACTTCGAAAAAATCGTTCAGGAGAAAAAACATACATTATCTAAAGAAGCTGAACAAGTAATCGCAAATTACGAGAGTCTTCCTGGTTACTACAATCTATATGAGGTAACTAAACACGAAGATATGCAATTTGATAGCTTCGAAGCAAAGGGAAAAACTTTCGAAAATAGCTTCGTACTATACGAAAACTTACACGAAATGGACAACGATACTGAAGTGCGCCGCAATGCTGCGAAAAGTTTTTATAAAACATTAAATGCTTATAAAAACACTTCAGCAAATGAGTATATTTCACAAATCAAAAAAGAAAAAATGCTTGCTACAATGCGTGGTTATGATAGTGTTATCGACTACCTATTAGCTGCTCAAGATGGTAACCGCGAACTATATGATCGTCAAATCCGTACTCTTATGACAGATTTAGCACCTCATATTCGACGTTACATTAAGCTACTAGCTCGCGAACACAAAATTGAAGACATGCAATATGCCGATTGTAAAATCAATCTTGATCCAGATTTCGAAGTTGATATGACTATCGATGAATCTCGTTCTTACCTTAAAAAAGCACTTGGTGTACTTGGTGAAGACTACGTTAAAATGATAGATGAAAGTTATGACAAACGTTGGACTGACTTCCCTCAAAATATCGGGAAAAGTACTGGTGGATTCTGCGCAACAGTTCCTAATGTAGCTGGATTTATCCTACTTTCTTGGACAGGTAAAATGAATGAAGTTTTCGTTCTTGCTCATGAACTTGGACATGCATATCACTTTATGAGCACAGGAAAACACCAAACAATGTTAAATAACGATTGCCCACTTTACTTCGTTGAGGCACCATCAACATGTAACGAAGTTATAGTATCTAACTACCTACTAAAAACTAAAACTGATGCTCGTTTCAAACGTTGGGTTATCAGTAATATGATTAGTAGAACATACTTCCACAATATGGTGACACACTACCTAGAAGCAGTATATCAAGATAGAATCTACAAAATGGTAGATAATAATGAAATGCTGACTGCAGATGTTCTTTCTAAAGTGAAACGTGATGTTATGGAGGAATTCTTCGGAAATAGTTTAGTAGTTAATGAAGGTGCAGAGCTTACTTGGATGAGACAACCTCACTACTACATGGGATTATATCCATACACTTACTCTGCAGGATTAACAATCGGTACAGCTATCGCTAATAAGATCGATAACGACAGTTCTTATGCCGATACTTGGTTGAATGTTCTTTCTAAAGGAAGCAGCATGTCAGCTTTAAATCTTTCAAAACTTGCAGGTTGTGATGTAAGTACTGATGAACCACTTAAAGAAGCCATTGCTTATGTTGGTCACCTAGTAGATGAACTTTACAACTTAACAGATGAATTAAATAAATAAAAAGGAGTGACTCGACAAATTCGTGATTTCGGAGAAACAAGATTTTGTCAAGTCACCCTCGCACAGTTTATTAGATATCTAAAAAGCTTTTATAAAGCGAATTTAGATATCAATAAACCACTGCGTCTATGAGTTCTTATATGAACTTTGTTAAATTTTAGGCCTTTTGGGGTAGCCTTTCATCTTATCCTTATATTCTATTTCATTTTATCTAATTTATCAAAACAAGCCTTCTCACATTCAATAACTGCACTACGGAAATTCTTTTCTTCCAAAACTCTTACAGCTTCAATAGTGCTTCCGCTCGGTGAACATACATCATCTTTTAACTTACCTGGATGTTCTTTAGTCTCTAATACCATCTTCGCCGCACCCAAAACAGTATTCCCAGCAAGTCTATAGGCGACATCACGTTTTAAACCATTTAGAACAGCACCATCAGCTAAAGCCTCTATAAATAAATACACATAAGCAGGACCTGAACCGCTCAAAGCTGTTAAAGCAGCCATATCTTTTTCCAATATTTCCTCGGCAACACCTAGATTATTTAGCAAATCTAGTACTAATAATTTCTCAGAGTCATTTACTAACGAATTAAACGTAACCCCTATTACACCATCTCCTACTTTCACTGGTGTATTCGGCATAATTCTAACTATTTTACTCTCTGGAATTACCTTTTCTAAATCTTTTACCTCTACTGCTGCAGCCATAGAAATAATAATCTTATTTTTTAAACTATTTGCCACTTTCTCAAGAATCGTCGCCACTAAATATGGTTTTACTCCCAAAAATACTATATCACTATTTTCTACGACTTCTTCTAAGTTCTTACAGAATACAGTTCCTGTTTCTTCTGCAATATTTTTAGTACTTTTATCAGAAGAGTTTCTTACAAAAATATCGGCACAGCTAACCTTACCACTTCGAAGTAATCCTTCCAATATAGCTTTTCCCATATTCCCAACACCGATAAAACCTAATTTCATACATATTCCTCCTAAATATTTGTCAATATCATTATACCATACTACTTAGACTTATGTTACAACCATGTTATTTCTATCTCAACTATTTTAATATATATTTAACTATGTTATACTTTAACAAGAATCATAATAATCTATTTTATTAAAAGGAGATTTATATGCACAAAAGTTGGGAAGAAATATTTAAAGATTATCCAAAGATTGATGAACTAAATAATCTAATAGAAATAATAAATAAAAAACGTCTAACTACTACGATTTATCCTCCTAAAGAACAAGTTTTTAGAGTTTTTGATTTAGCATTAGAAGATATTAAGGTTGTGATTTTAGGACAAGATCCTTATCATAATCCTAATCAAGCATGTGGACTAAGTTTCTCTGTGAATGATGGAGTTGCCCTACCTAAAAGTTTAATAAATATATATAAAGAACTACACGATGACTTAGGTATTAAACCATCAAAAACAGGTAACCTTGAAAATTGGTTTAAACAAGGAGTCTTTTTACTTAACGCTGTTCTTACAGTCGAAAAAAATTCACCAGCAAGCCATAGTAAAATGGGATGGGAAAATTTCACAGATTACATAATTGAAAATATTTCTGAAAAAAATGAAAATGTAGTCTTTGTTTTATGGGGAAGCTATGCAAGAAGTAAAAACAAACTGATAAATTCTTCGAAACATAAAATTATAGAATCAGCTCACCCAAGTCCACTATCCGCATACCGTGGCTTTTTTGGGAGTAAGGTCTTCTCTCAAATTAACGGTTATTTAGCTGCTTGTAATAAGCGAACTATAGATTTTGAATTAAATATGAAAACTAATGAACAAATTTCATTTTTTTAAAAAACTTAGAAAATTTTAAGTATATTTTAAGTAAGAGGTATATAATAATTATCTGAACAAAAGTAATAATATTTCATTCTTAACGACACTTGTCGTTTCTCCCTTTTAAGTTTGAAATTATTTTTGTTTAAACCAATATTTCGGTTAATTCTTTATGAAATTAACAGATAATAAAACTTTTTAATTTTTTTCATAATGTGGCTTGTCGCTCCCTAGGCAAGCCATTCTCCCTTTTAAAGAGTTGTAAAACTCTTTTGTTATTTGTATATAAGATTAGATATAAACAAGCAAGAAATTGCTTAGAACTTAATTTAGTTCATTTTAAAAAAAACGTGTTCCCCAAACACGTTTTTTTTATTTTTGAAAACTACCCTGCTCTACACTACATTTTCTCTTTGTTTTTATACATTAAAGTGATAAAAAAGAATTGACATAATAAAATCTTGTTTCTACGAAATCATAATTTTTAAGTCAATCCTTTTTTATTATGCAGCTCTTCTATATCCTGCTTTTTGAGCAGCCTCTTCTGAATTGAAGACTAATAGGTTTTTTGCTGCGATATTGTTATAAGAAGGATGTGTCGGTGTATAATAATATCCATTCTTTTTACTTGCTCTCACTATTACTTTCTTAGGTTGTTGTAATTGTGTTTGCGTCTCTTTATTTTGAGCTATTTGAACAGTCTCATTTTTTTCCCCATCCTGCTCATCAATTCGTTTTTTAGGTGGAGGGGGCGGTGCTACTTGTTGTTCTTTCTTTTCTGAGTCATTATCTGCTGATGACTGTTCCTCTATTTTTTTATCACGTTCTTCTTTTTTCTCTTGGAAAGTTTTTCTTTGTTCTTCCTTTTTAGCATCACTAAAGTGATTAGTCATTAACATTGTTAGCGTCATCACTAGTGCACTCACAGCTCCTAAAACTACTTTTTTCAAACGCGTTTTACGTTGAATAAATTTTACAATAGGTGGGCACAATAATACAAAACTTAATATGAATACAATACTAGCATAGCCAATACCGTGAGTGAATACCATACTAAGCGATATTATCATAAATACTAAAAAGATAAACCACAAAATAACTTGTCCATGTTCTTTTATGAATTTATTCACAATATTTCTCCTTAAAAATAATCACTTATCTATTTTAACACTTTCTTATCTAATAAACAATTATTTTTATAAATAACTTTTAATTTAGCGAAATATAAGGGATTTTATAATAATATATTTATATAAAATCCGTAATTATTTTCTCGAAATAACCATAGCAATCCCTTGCCCTCCACCTATACAAAGTGAACATACTCCTTTTTCCTTGTTATCTTTAATTAATGCATGTACCAAAGTAACTAAAATACGGCAGCCACTAGCTCCTATCGGATGCCCTAGTGAAATTGCTCCACCACGAGTATTAACCTTACTTTCGTCAAGATTTAATAAGCGTGTTACAGCTATTGATTGCGCAGCAAAAGCTTCATTCATCTCAAATAAGTCTATATCTTCTATATTTAAACTTAATTTTTCTAGTACTTTCTTTGTTGCTGGAACGGGTCCTAAGCCCATCACCTTATTGTCTAACCCTGCTGATGCATAACCCTCAATATAACCTAGAACATCTAACCCTAACTCTTTTGCACGATTTTCACTCATTAATATTACACAAGCAGCTCCATCATTAATTCCTGAAGCATTCCCAGCCGTTACTGTTCCATCTTTCTTAAAAGCCGGGTGTAATTTGGCTAAACTTTCCAATGTAGTATTAGCACGTACAAATTCATCTGTGTCAAAAATAATTTCTGCTCGTCTAGTTTTAATAACTATCGGCACTATTTCGTTAACAAACTGATTATTTTCAATAGCTATTGCTACCTTTTTTTGACTCTCTAGAGCAAATTCATCCTGTTCTTTTCTTGTTATATTGTATTGTTCTGCGATATTTTCGGCAGTGATACCCATATGATAATTTTCAAAAGCATCAGTTAATCCATCATTTATGATAGTATCTTCTAATTCAAAGCTACCTAATTTTTGACCAAAACGTGCATTCTTCGTGTAATGAGGTGCTGCACTCATATTTTCTACTCCACCACAAATTACTATATCATTATCGCCCAACATAATTGACTGCGCTCCTAGCACTACACTTTTCAAACCAGAACCACATACCTTGTTCACAACAAAGGCACTCTTCTCTTTTGGAATGCCTGCATTAACTGCGATTTGTCGTGCAACATTTTGCCCCAGACCAGTTTGTAACACATTACCAAATATTATCTCATCAACAAGATTGGGATCAAGATTTATACTTTCTAATGCATACTTTACAAGATCCCCACCAAGTCTAGCAGCTGAAACATCTTTTAAACTTCCACCAAAACTCCCTATAGCAGTTCTCTTCGCACTTACAATAGCAACTCTATTCATGTTTTTAATTCTCCTAATTTGATTTACTAGTATATTTTACTATAAATACTGCACTTGTTCAAATAATGTATATAACCGACAAAGAATAAAAAAAACACTATTGTAACATTTGTTTTATATTTCTGTAACGTTATTGTAATACATTTGTAATAAATTGTTGTTTTTTGTAATCTAAAGATGTATAATATAAGTATATAGAAGTTATATAAAAAAGAAGGTGAACATCATGAATAAATTTATAAAAACTACCGGAATATTTATCTTAGGTATTGGTCTAATGACTGGCTGTACTGATAAAGTTGCTCAAAAAATAGATACTCACAAAAATAATATTACTTCTGAATTTACAACTACTAATAAGAAAGATACTACTTTGACTCCTCTTCAAAAAGAAACAAATAATCTCCAAAGAGATAATAAAGCTGAAGAATTAACAAAAAATGGAAATATCAATATACAACAAACTCAAAACAACAATACAAAACAAAATAATGTAATATTACAAAAACATAACTTAACAAAAGCTGGTCAAATTATAGAACCTATGGCATATGGAATGCTAAATTTAAGAGGAAGTAGCACTGCAAACGTCGTAAGATACATAGCTAGTACGGATAGAAGTAATAATATCATAAAACAAATTAATTTAACAAAAGTACTTGATTTATTAAATACTTATAACGCTCAAACATTTAATAAACATGATGTACTCCAAAGATTACGAAATGACAAAGAAATAGAATTTGTACAATTGAACAATAAAATTACTGATTATAATAAACTAGAGTTAGAAAAACTAGTAAATCATAAAAATAAAGTAATATTTTTTGAAAAAGATCAAGTATTTATTGCAAAAAGTGACATTGGTTATGGTGGCCCTACTGATACAATCTTTATGCCAGTTGAAAAATGGGAAATACACGGAGATAGAGTTCTAATTCCTTTTGAAACTATTGCCACAAGAAAACCTATAGGAATTATGACCCTTCATTTAAACAATAAAAATTATGATAGCGGAATTGATAAAACAATGTACTACGTTGAAAAATTCGAAATATACTAAAATTAAAAAAGAGAGTGACTCAAAAATCTTAATTTCAAAGAAACAAGGTTTTTGAGTCACTCTCTCTTGTACTAGTTATTATATTTTTCTACTATTTTCTTAGCACTAGCTAAGTTCATATGTTTTTCATTTCTAAGTTCTTCAACTATTAATTCTATATTATCATGAGAAGCTCCAGCCAAGATCGCTAAAGATTTTGCATGTAACTTCATATGACCTTTTTGGATTCCATCTCCTACTAACGCTTTTAGGGCGGCTAGGTTTTGAGCTAAACCTACAGAAACGAGTATGCTCGCCAAAGTTTTAGCATCTGGATTGTTTAATAATCCCCTTGCGACTTTTACTGTAGGATTAATTCCAATAGATCCTCCTACACTAGCTACTGGCATCGGTAAAGTAATCTCTCCAATAAGCATACTGTTTTTTTCATCACAGTACCATCTAGAAAGACCTATATATTGTCCATCTTTAGCTGCATAGCTCTGACACGCCGCTTCTATAGCTCTCCAGTCATTTCCACTCGCTATAACAACGCTATCTATACCATTGAAGATACCTTTATTGTGAGTAGCTGCTCGATAAACATCTGCTTTTGCGAATTTACTAGCAAGCTCAATTCTTTTTGCAAGATACTCTCCGTCATTACCTAATTCTCCAAATGGGATAGTACATTTTGCAGTAACTAGTGAGCGTGTCGCATAATTCGATAAAATCGCCATCAATGCAACACCTTCAGTTAATGATTCTAACGAAACTTTAAGTGCCTCTAGCATAGTATTTAGCATATTTGCCCCCATCGCCTCTAAAGTATCAACGATAAGATAAACAACTACAAAATCCGTTCCATCTTCTGATAGAACTTTAACCTCTATATCACAAGCTCCCCCTCCACGCTCTACTATAGACGGATATGCTTCATTAGCTGTTTTTAAAAGCAACTCTTTACTTTGTAAAATACATTCTACAGCTCCATTAGTATCAACTATATTATATAATGCTACATGACCAATCATTTTTCTATCTAGAACTTCTGTCTTGAAACCACCTGATTTCGCTACTATTTTCCCAGCATTACTACAAGCTGCAACTACCGACGGTTCTTCTGTAACAAATGGTACTACGTATTGTTTTCCATCAACAATAAAATTTGGCACAACGCTAAACGGTAGAGAAAAAGTTCCAATAACATTTTCTACCATGTTATTAGCCGTATTAAAGTCTAGAACTTCATTATTTTTAAGAAATTCAAAATGTTCTTCACTTAAAATATCAGTTTTCTCAATAACCTCTAAGCGTTCATTAATATTTTTTTTATAAAATCCACTCCAAATTTTTTCCATAGTTCCCTCTTTTAAAATTGTTTTTTATATATTCTCTTATGATTTTCTATTTTTTCTAAAATAAATTTACTTTCATCTTGAATATCAGAAATATCTAGGTTACCCTCTTCATCAACAGTAGTATCTCTAAAGAACATATTCTCATATTCCTCTATTGAAATACGTGTTCTACTAGCGAAGTCCTCAAAACGATTATCTCTTAATTGCTCCTTGTAACCATCCACTAAGGTTAAACTAAACACTTCAGCAACTGCTCCACTACCGTAACTATATAAAGCAATCTTGTCTCCAGCTTCTAAAGTAGTGTTATTTTCAAGAAGTGATAACAGTCCTAAGAATAAAGATCCTGTGTATATATTACCTACTCGTTGGCTATATAAGATTGATTCATTAAAACGAGCAAGTAGCTCTTCTTTCTTATTCTCTTTAGTTTGTTCTAACAACAAATTTAAACCTTTTAATCCTAACTTAGGATATGGTAAATGTAAACATACTGCTGAAAAGTCCTCAAGTTTATTTTTAGATTTTTCGATAAATCTATCCCACGTAGTTGTTAAACAATCAAGATACTGTTCGGTAGAAAATCTTCCCTCTACAAATGCATAACAAGAGTAATTTGGACGCCAAAAATCCATAACATCACGAGTTAAACAAACATTATCATTGTTAAATTCTAAAATTCTTGGATTACTACTCACTACCATCGCACAGCTACCAGCCCCTTGTGTAGACTCTCCTGATGATTTAATTCCATATTTTGCAATATCACTAGCAATAACCAATACTTTTGATTCCGGATTATTCATAACATGATTTTTAGCAAAATCTAAAGCTGCTGTAGCACCATAACATGCTTCTTTCACTTCAATAGCACGTACAAATGGTTGGATATCTAAAAGTCCATGGATAAATACCGCAGAAGCTTTACTCTGATCAATTCCTGATTCTGTTCCTACGATAATCATATCAATTTTTTCTAAATCATCTTTATCAAGTATTTCAAAAGCTGCCTGCGCTCCAAGAGTTACAATATCTTGAGATACAGGTGGAATACTCATTTCAAGTTGTAATAGACCTTTAGTGAATTTATCAGGTTCTATTCCACGCGCTGTTGCTAAATCACGAATATCTAAATAATAACTTGGCATTGCAAAGCCAAACTTATCAATTCCTATTTTCATTATCAAATTCCTTTCAATCAAATTCGATTTATTTATCTATAACAAATTTTCCAACTATATTATACTATTAAACATTTAAAAATTAAAGTTTAATAAATATAAACTTTCAATTTAAATTAAAATATTTCATGCAAATACTATTGTATAAAATTTTCACGAATTAGTCCATAGATAGCCATTAAAAATTACAAATCTTGTGCCTCAACTATTATAAAATTCAAACAAAATGTATCCCGAGCAGTTTCACTATTAATTTATAATTTTTTAAAATTTAGAATTTTAGGTGAACTCCTTGTATAAACTCGATTTTACTAGCATTTTTATATTGAAAAATAGTTTCTTTTTAATAAAAAAATTTTTTTGTAAGCATTTTTGTTGTTTATTTTTAATATTTTTCTTATAATGGTAATATATCTAAAAAACCCCGGGAGGATTATTACTATGACATTTAAATTACCTGAATTACCTTATGGATTCGATTACTTAGAACCAGTTATCGACGCTAAAACAATGGAAATTCACCACGACAAACACCACGCTGCTTACGTTAACAACCTAAACGCAGCTTTAGAAAAACACCCAGAATTCGAAGCTAACTGCATTTGTGGTCTATTAAAAAACATTGATAGCGTACCTGCTGACATCCGTCAAGCTGTTATCAACAATGGTGGTGGACACCACAACCACAGCCTATTCTGGAAATCTCTAACTAAAGCAGATTCTTCTGAATTCGCTGGATTAGTTAAAGAAAAAGTTGAAGCTGAACTTGGTGGATACGAAGAATTCGTTAAGAGTTTCTCAGCTGCAGCTGCTACAAGATTCGGTAGTGGTTGGGCATGGCTAGCTTTAGATAAAGAAGGTAAACTAGTTGTTACTTCAACAGCTAACCAAGACTCTCCATACTTAACAGGTCTTACTCCAATTCTTGGATTAGACGTTTGGGAGCACGCTTACTACCTAAACTACCAAAACCGTCGTCCAGACTACATTAAAGAATTCTTCCGTGTTGTAAACTGGGATTTCGTTAACGAACGCCTAGCTAAACACTTAGAAAAATTAGGTAAATAATTATATAGATAAAAAGCTGTCACATGACGGCTTTTTATTTTTTATCAAGTGTTTATCTCCCTCAATCAACACTTATCCGGTCTTTTCCCCAACTTAATTTAATGACAATTTTAACTTCATAATGTATAATGAAAAACACTCAATTAGGGCTGACCCAAAAGTCCTAAATTTTAAAAAAGTGTATATGATAACTCATAGACGCAGTGGTTTATTGATATCTAAATACGTTTTATAAAAGCTTTTTAGATATCTAATAAACTGTGCGGGGGGGGACTCAACAAAATCTTGTTTCTCCGAAAATCATGATTTTTGAGTCACTCCCTTACATTTATTATTAAATAGTTTGAAGGAGAATTGATATTGAATAATTGGAAATTTATCGCTGGTTTCACCGGAGTATTCGCAGTATATGAAATACTCGTATTTCTATTATGGCTAGGCTTAAAGTGGATGATCTCACCTTTTGTTCCCCCTAAGGTTAAATTGGCTATTGGTATTGCGCTATTTATCATTGCTAACTTTTCTATTATAGCTTATATGTTAAGATTAGGTGCACCTTGGGTAAACTACGGAAACATCTGGTACTTCTACTTTTTAAATGGTGCTGTCATAGGTGTTATCTTATTAGTTGCTAAGTTATTACTAAAAATCTTTAAATTAAACCTTACTCAAGGAATTAGTTTAAGTATAACTGTTCTATATTTATTGGGGATGACTGCTCTTGGATTATTTTGTGCATACTCTCCTACTGTGATTAATAAGACTATCAAGGTAGATAAACACATTGAAAAACCTATTAAAATCGCCATGGTATCCGATCTTCATCTTGGGACATTTTTCTCAAATCCTCAACTTGAAAAACTGAACAAGATTATTGATGAAGAAAAGCCAGATGCTGTAGTTATCGCAGGAGACCTTATGGACGATGATATGGTTATGTACAAAAAACACAACATGCAAGAAAATCTAAGTAAGCTAAAAGCTCCACTAGGCGTTTATACTACAATGGGAAATCACGACCGTGACGCGCTAGAAATAGTAAATGAGGTTAAGAAGACAGGGATTATCCCACTATTTGATAAAAGTATTCCACTTAATAATGATATAACTTTAGTAGGACGTAAAGATAAAAGTGTGAGTCGTGATAGACTTGATACTGCAGACCTACTTAAGAGCGTTGATTTAAATAAGACCATTGTTCTTGTCGATCATCAACCTGATGCTGTCGATTATCACGCTACATTGCCTATCGATGTGCAGCTCTCTGGGCATACTCACCGCGGACAACTATGGCCATTAAACTTCATCACTGATATAGTTTATACTCTAGATCATGGCTACGCAAAGATTAATGGTAAACATTTCTTCACTTCTGCAGGTTATGGTTTCTGGGGACCACCTTTCAAAACTTCAGCTCGTAGTGAAGTATGGATAATTACTATTGAAGGAAAATAATAAATTATAAAAGAAACTCAACAATTCGATTCATAAAAATCAGTTCGTTGAGTTTCTTGTTTTTCCTATCTATTTTTTTTGAAAATCTCTATTAGTTTTTTTTCATCTTTTCCATTTAAAAAGTATGCTTTTCTTAATGCGGCAATATTAAATGCATCATCCTGACTCAGGTTTATAACCTTTTCTAATTCTTTTTTATAAGCTGGTGTTTGAAGTCTTTCAAATGCTTCTTTACTCTTCTCATCACGCTTTTTTATCTTGTCTCTTGTATTAGAAATCATCGCATAGACAAATATAAATCCTAGCATGATATATAATGTATTCATGTTCATCGCAATTACTTCCTTTGTTTTATTCTATATACACATTATATAAGTTTTGTATGCGATTGTAAATATTTTAATTAACTTATTTCTTCTTAACTCCTTCTAAAAATTGATTTTTCTACTATAATTTGTTATGATAAGGTGTACTTTAGTTAAAGGATTATTGAATAATGAAATTTTTAACAAATATTAATGATGAAAAATATACTGAATTTATAAAAAATCACAAACATGGTAATATGATGCAAGCTATTGAGTGGTCTCATATTAAAAATACTTGGGGGGCTGTAAGAGTAGGTGTTCAAGATGAAAATAATAATATTATAGCTGCAGTGCAAATTCTAACTCGTCAAGGACTATGGTATGCTCCGCGTGGACCCATTCTAGATTACAGTAATACCGAACTACTAAATTTCTTTTTAACTAACCTTAAAAAATTTGCTAAAGAAAATGGTGCAAAAATGGTTAAATTAGACATCCCCACAGCTGTAAAAGATGAAAAACTAGCAATTTTTAAGGATATTGAAGTAAATAGAGAAAACAATAGTCTTATTAGAATATTCAAGGATAATGGTTATAAGCACAAAGGTTTTAACCTTGATATGAGTAGTACTATTCAACCACGTTTTAACACAGTTACAAAACTTGAAAAAGAAGTTCCGGATCTTTTCCCGAAAGATACACGTCGTTTAATTCGCGATGCTGAGAAGAAATTCGTTGAAGTTAGACGTTGTGGTAAAGAAAATCTTGATGATTTCCTTTTCGCCTTAGCTTGTACTGAGAAAAGAAAAAATATCTCATTGCGTGGTCGTGAGTATTTTGAAAACTTGTTAGATACTTTTGGAGATAACGCCTTATTATATATTTCATATATAAACGTAGAAAAAGCTGTAAAAGAATGTCATTCTAGAAAACAAGCTCTTGAAGATGAAATTGAAGCTCTTGGCGAAAAATCACCGAAGAAAAAACGTACACTTCTTGAACAAGTAGCTGGAATTGACAAGTTAATCGTACTATTTGATAGTTTAGATATAGAAGATAAAAATAAGGATCAGGTTATAAGCGCTGCGATTACTATCGCTTATGGCAATCATGCAGAAATTATTTACGCTGGTATGAATGAAGATTTCGCAAAACTTCCTGCCCAATATAAAATCTTTTCTGATACTATGAAAAAAGCTCAGGAAATGGGTGTTAAAGAAGTTTCTATGGGTGGAATCGAAGGAGATTTAAACGACAGTCTACTTGGTTTTAAATCAAAATTTGCTCCAAATATCGTAGAATACTACGGAGAGTTCGATTTAGTAATCTCTCACGTATTCAATTTAATGTACAACTACGGCTTACCACTAAGAAGAAAAGTATTAAAACTAATCAAAAGATAAAAAATAAGTCTGTAAATCATTATGGTTTACAGACTGTTTATTTTAATCTACTCATTTTATATTTTTTAAACATTTGTTCTTTTGATTGTGGTGCGAGACGTCTTCAACCAACTTTCAAAGAAAAGATTGTTTTCCGACTAAAAAGAAAGCTTGTAATCTTTCTTTTCCTCGATAAAATGCAACAGCATTTTATTTCCACCACTATAAAGAACAAATGAAAAATATATAAATTATAAAATAGTTAGTTATCTACTATAATTTAGTTATTAATTCACTATAATAATGTGCTAGAAAATTAGTCTCCGTTTTAAACAATAGAAAACTTTGTATTTAGTTTTAAATTCTGTTTTTATTTTTCTCCTACTGTTTTAAAGTAGCTGAAGTAAAATACTTTAGTGTTTCACTAGAAAAATTCGAGATTACAAACCCTAAGCTACATTAAAAACAGTAGTATTAGATAAATAAATCCCTATATAAAAATTAAAAGAGCTGTACTCTTGATGATTCCACTGAAATCACAACTATTGAGTCAGCTCTTTATTTAATTATATTTTTTTAACGAACTCAGATTTTAATTTCATAGCGCCAAAACCATCAATTTTGCAATCGATATTGTGATCTCCATCAACTAATCTGATATTTTTAACACGAGTTCCTTGTTTTAATGTAGATGAACTACCCTTAACTTTTAAATCTTTAATTACAGAAACTGTATCTCCATCTTGAAGTACGTTACCGTTAGCATCACGATAAACTTTCTCCTCTTCTGCTCCACTAGCATCTTCTGGTGACCATTCATGAGCACACATAGGACACACTAGCATAATTCCATCTTCATAAGTATATTCACTTTTACATTCTGGACAATTAGGTAATGTCATTGTTTTCCTCCATAATATTTCAATTTTGTACAAGGGATATTATACCATAATGAGATATAATATCAAAATAATATCAAATAACTTACTCTTTTAAACCTTGATGCAATAATAATTCTAACATAAAAAATCTCTTTTTTAAAAATTTTTTTGAAAAATCGTCTACTTTTGTAGGCAAAGTACTTGAATTTTTTTTAAAGAAGTAATAAAATATGTATTAAAGAGTTAATCACATTATATTTATTTGCGGTTATTCTAAAATATAAAATATAAACAAAAATTTTAAACAAAAGAGGAATCAAATTATGGTTAAATATGATTTATTAGTAGTAGGATTCGGTAAAGCCGGAAAAACTTTAGCTGCAACATTCGCTAAAGAAGGAAAAAAAGTAGCAGTAGTTGAAGAAAGTAGTGCAATGTACGGTGGTACTTGTATCAATATCGGATGTATTCCAACTAAAACTTTAATCGTAGCTGCTGACAACAAAAAAGACTATACAGAAGCTAAAGCTACAAGAGATGCTGTTGTATCTAAACTTAACGCTAAAAACTTCGCTATGTTAGACAGTAGTCCAAACATTGATGTTTACACAGCTCACGCTAAATTCGTTTCTAACAAAGTAGTAGAAATTTCTGCTAACGGAGAAACTAAACAACTTGAAGGTGAAATCGTAGTAATTAACACTGGAGCTAAAAACAATGTATTACCAATTCCAGGATTAACAACATCTAAAAATGTTTACGATAGCACAGAATTACAACAATTAGAAAAAGCTCCTAAAACTCTAGGAATCATCGGTGGAGGTAACATCGGATTAGAATTCGCAAACCTATACGCTCGTCTTGGAGTTAAAGTTACAGTTATCGACTTCGCTCCTGGAATCTTAGGAAGAGAAGATAAAGACATCGCTGAACTTGCTCAAGGATACCTAGAAGAAGCAGGAATCGAGTTCAAACTAGGAACTGCAACAAAAGAAATTCGCAACAACGGAGAACTTGTAGTTGTTGATACAGAAAAATACGGTGAGTTAGAATTCGAAGCAGTATTACACGCAACTGGACGTCGTGCTAACACTGAAGGATTAGGATTAGAAAATACTGATATCGAATTACGTCCAAACGGAACAATCGTAGTTGATGAATTCTGTCAAACAGCTGTAGAAAATGTATTTGCAGTTGGTGATGTTAACGGTGGATTACAATTCACATACGTATCATTAGATGACTTCAGAGTAGTTAACGGATACTTACACGGTAACAAAGAATACACAACTGCTGACCGTAAAAACGTACCTTACTCAACATTCATCTCTCCAGCATTATCTCACGTTGGATTACACAAAGAAGAAGCTGAAGCAGCATATTCTAACGTTGCAGTAGCATCACTACCAGTTGCTAACATGCCAAGAGGAGCTGTTAACCAAGACCCACGTGGATTATTCCGTGTAACTGTAGATAAAGACACTAACTTAATTCTTGGAGCTACACTATTCGGTAAAAACTCAGAAGAAATTATCAACTTAATTAAAATGGCAATTGATAACAAAATTCCATACACTTACATTAGAGATCAAATCTTCACTCACCCAACAATGGCTGAGAACTTAAATGATTTATTCAAATTAATCTAATAACTGTAAAAAGCTTAAAATCTCAATAATAATTTGAGGTTTTAAGCTTTTTTATACTAGGAGCGACTCAAGAAATTTCGATTTTAAAGAAATCGATTTTATCGAATCTCTTCCGCAATGTTTATTAGTTATCTAAGCGTCATTATAAAGAAAATTTAAATATGAACAATCCATTTCTCCTGTTACGTCTCATGTAAACTTTTTTAAAAATTAGAGCTTTTTAATTAGTACCATTTTAATTTATTAAAAGGAATATGTCTTTTAGCACTTTACAAGGTATAATTTTTCTTGTATAATGAACACATGTCTTTTTAAAAAATACAATGAAAAGGAGATAAGACAATGAGTTATTATAAAAGAATTCCGTTAATAGTAAAACTTATTATAGCTGTTACTTTAGGGATAGTTTTAGGAAGTACTCTATCTACATCAATTATTAGAGTATTCGTTACTTTCTCATCAATTTTCAGCTCATTCTTAGGATTCACAATCCCACTTATTATCGTAGGATTTATCGTACCAGGTATTAGCCAAGTGTCTAACAACGCTGGAAAATTACTTGGACTTTCAACAGGAGTTGCATATATTTCTACTATTATCGCAGGAACATTTGCATTCTTAACAGCACAAGCAGTATTACCAAATATCTTAGCTAACGCTACATTACAATCATTCAAAAACCCAGAGGATTTATTATTAAAACCTTTCATCGAGTTTAAAATGAATCCAATTTTTGATGTTACTACTGCTCTTATCATCTCATTCATCTTAGGAATTGGGATTTCAGCAACACAATCAGAAGGATTAAAACAAGGATTTGCAGACTTCGGAGAAATTATAGAAAAATTACTTGCTTCTGTAATTATCCCACTTCTTCCATTCTACATTCTAGGTGTATTCATGAATATTACAGCTTCTGGTGAAGTATTCAAAATCTTAAAAATCTTCGCTATGGTATTTGTAATTATCATTATTATGCACATCGCGATTATTATTATCCAATACACAGTAGCTGGATCAATCAATGGTAAAAATCCATTTAAGATGCTTGTAAATATCCTACCTGCATACATGACTGCAATCGGTACTCAATCATCAGCTGCTACAATTCCTGTAACACTTAAGAGTACTAAAAATATGGGTGTTGATAAAAATATCGCAAACTTTACTATTCCATTATTTGCGACTATCCACTTATCAGGAAGTACTATTACTTTAACTACATGTGCATCTGCAGTATTCTGGTTACAAAACGGTGCTGCATTCCCATCAGCTGCAGTAATGATTAAATTCATCTTACTACTTGGTGTAACAATGGTAGCTGCACCGGGAGTTCCTGGTGGAGGAGTTATGGCCGCTCTTGGATTATTACAATCAGTTCTTGGATTCAACGAGATCATGTTATCTCTAATGATTGCATTATACATCACTCAAGATAGCTTTGGTACTGCATGTAACATCTCTGGAGACGGAGCTTTATCAGCAATCGTTGATAAATTAAATAAACTTTTCTTTAAAGAAGATTTGAATCAAAAAGCATAAGAAACTATCCCACAGACGGAAGTTTGTGGGATTCTTCATGATTAAAAAACTGTTGGTTGTAGACGTCTCGTACTACCATCTAAGAACAAGCGTCCATAAAATCTAATTTAGTAAAAAACAACTATATATAGTAGCTACATAAAAACAGTAGGCTATCGAATAATACTTAACAAAAAAAGCAGCTCTTTGAACTTAATCTCCGAGCCACTTTCATTATTCTATTTAAGTTTATATCTTAGTTTCACCGGATTATGATCACTATATCTATACTCTTGATTTAGCGTTTCTACTCCAAGTACCTCAATATTATCACTAGCAATATAACCATCGATAATAAAACCATATGTTCCTTCACTATCTCTCACATAAGGTTTATTATTAAGTCTTGCAGAATTTTTACTCTCATCATACACTAACTTAAAGCCACTCGGTAATAAACTCTTATCAAAATTTTCAGCACGCCAAAGCTCTTTTGGCACAGTATTAATTTCATCTTTTGTTAAAGTTTTTAACGACTGATTGAAATCTGCTCCAACTAACACATAATTACCTTTTTTATACTCATAATCAATAAATTCAAGAAGTTGTTTTGTCTGAGCAATTTTTCCAGAATTTCCCTTATCATAAGCATCAAGATGAGCGTTAATTAATATTAAATATTTATCACTATTTTCAATTTTCGTATAAACAACAGAAAATCCACGTTTTAAATTCGCTAATCTCTCAGGAAAACTAAATGGAATCGCCATTTGAAATCTTCTCGCGTTCTCTATTTTAAAATTAGTCGCAGTATATATACCACTTTTCACCTTTCCTAGTGGTGGCAATGGATATGGTATATATCTAACCTTGAAATTATACGCTAAAATACTATTTAAACCCAATTTTTCATCAAAAGCTGTAACCTGATTAATATTATAACTACGCTTTGAATCTTCATCAATTTCTTGAATAAAGTTAACATTCGCATTCTCATTTTTAACTATTTCTGTAATGTTTTTCAAATTGTCTTCAACGTGATTTTTATCTAGTGGTAGTACCATTTTTCCACCATCCATGAAAAAATCTTCATCTTTATCAAGGCCAGCATATCCTATATTCCAGTTAAGAGCACTATATTCTATCCCTAACTTTGCGTTTTCTGAAACACCCTGTTTAGTAACCGGCAAACTCTCAACGCCATTTGGACTATATTCAGTAGCCATCAAGTATCCAACTAATCCTAAAAAGCCTAATACCCCTACTAACAACAAACTCACTATAAATTTTAATATTTTTTTCATCATCAACCTCATAAAAAAGGAGCCTCGACAAAATCACAGTTTTCGAGTCACTCCTTAATACTTTACATTGTAATCTATTAATTTTTCTTATTATCTGGTAATTGTGACACGATAATCCCTACAAAAACAATAAGCATACCTATTCCTTCTCGTAAACCTATATGTTCACCAAGAATAAGTACTCCACCTATTGCAGCTACAACAGACTCTAAACTTAATATTAAAGATGCTGTATGCGGTGGAACATCTTTTTGACCAACGATTTGTAAAGTATATCCTACTCCACTAGAAAGTACCCCTATCGCAAGTAATGGCCAAATTACACTCATAATATCTGCAAAAACTATCGTTTCCTTAAATACTGCAAGAACTAAGCTCAACACAGATACAACAACTAATTGGACAATTGATAAAAACATAGAATTAACCCTAACAGCAGAATAATCAATAACAATAATATGAATACCAAATAAAATAGCACTAACTAAAACTATAATATCTCCCATCTCCAAGGCAAACTCTTCTTTTACTGATAAGAAATAAAAACCAATTACCGATAAAATTAACCCTATTATAAAGAATTTATTAAGCTTATTTCCTAAGAAAACACCGATAAACGGAACTATACATATATATAAAACTGTTATAAATCCAGCCTTCCCTGCCGTTGTCATACCGATTCCAATTTGCGAAATATACATTGCAAAAAATAGTACAATCCCACAGATTCCACCTAATAACCAACTTTGCTTTTTCGTCGTTGGCTCAGCTAACATTTTCAGATCTTGACTCTTATATAAACTAGGAACTAACACCGCAACAGCTCCAAGAAAAACAACTGCTATTATCGATCTTATTCCTACCACTGTTAGTGGTCCTAATACCTTACTCGCTATATTTTGCCAAATAAAAGCCAGACCCCAAATAATCGTTACGATTATCAATAATAATTCTGAAATAAATTTTCTCATTAATACACCTTTCCTATACTTATTTTATCAATATCAAAATTCTAAAAGTATTTACTATTCTAGCAATAAATACATCACACTTTTATAATTTTATATGTTATTTACAAAAATTTCAACTATTATCTATCGCTTATGACAACTAATAGAATTCCAAACATTTTTAAATATTTACAAGAAAATACTAATATCCTAAAAAAAGACATAGACGACCGTAGTCATCTATGTCGTATATTATTTTTTATTATTTAGCACCTTCGTTAGCAGTTAACTCAATATCATAAAGTTTGAATTGGTTTTTCTTAACTTTAGCTAAATCGTATGCTTTAACACGTTTGTTGAAGAATGAAAGGCTAGTATCCCAGCTTAATGGGAAGAATGGTAATTCTTCAGCTACTTCTCCATCAAATTTGTTGTAAGCTGCTTTTAATTTAGCATCATCAAACATATCATCAGTTGCTTGAGCTTTAAAGCTGTTTTCAAATGCTTCAGTAGTGTAGCGGTATAAGTTTAATGGAGCTTTTTTACCTAGTAACTCTTGACGGTTAGGGTTTGTTCCATATTTCCACGCACCTTGGAAGATATCGATTGATGGATCATCCGCTTGTACACGTTGAGAGAAGTCTTTTGGAGACATAAGTTTTCCGTCTACTAATTTAACATCTAATCCTACTTCTTTCCAAGATTTTAAGAATACATCTGCTAATGCTTGGTCATATTCTGCTCCTGTGTTACGGATAGCGAAGTTGAATGAAAGTTTGTTTCCGTTTTTGTCCTCACGTAGTCCGTCACCATCTTTATCTTTGTATCCAGCGTCATCTAATAATTTTTTAGCTTTTTCTACATCTTTTTTAGCTGCAGTTGCATTTTCGTTTACTAATTTACCTACAGCTGCTGGGTACATACCAGATCCAGTTGGAGTGAAACGTAATCCTTTGAAGATTTTTTCATTGATTTGGTCACGGTCAACTGCATATAGGAATGCTTGACGTAAGTTTTTGTCAGCAAGTTTAGAGTTAGGATCAACTACGTTTTCACCTTTAGCTTTGTCGAATTTACCTAGTTTGAATCCAACATATGACATGTAGCGAGAAGTTTCTCCTAAGAATGTTCCGTTCTTGATGTCTTTAGCTCCTTCATAGACACTTGGAGTAACATCTTCAATCATGTCTACTTCTCCATTTTTGATTACTTGGCTAGCTTGAGCTGGAGCTACTGTTTTGAACTCGATTTTTTTAAGTTTCATTTTATCTTTATCGTAGTAGTGAGGGTTTTGTTCTGCAAGAACACTTTCTCCATTTACTACTTTAGTGATGTGGTAAGGACCATATGATAATGGTTTTTTATTTAAGTCTGCTTCAGCAAATTTAGTGAAGTCTTTAGATGCTTCTTCAACTTGTTTTGCATTTAAGAATTCACCAACAAAACCTTCACCCCATAACAATGATGGACGTACTTGAGTATATTTAATTACTACAGTTTTATCATCTTTAACTTGTAAACCAGAGATCGTTTTTGCTGTTCCTGCGTGGTACTCTTTCATACCTTCAACAAACTCAAACGCAGCGTTATAACGAGTATTTGTAGTGAATTTAGGGTTACCCATAAGCTCATAAGTAGCCACGATATCTTTTGTTGTTAAAGCTTCACCGTTACTCCATTTTACTCCATCATGAATAGTTAAAGTAACTTCTTTTTTCTCACGATCTAAGTGGAATTTAACTGCAGCGTTTGCATCATCTTGAACAACACGCCCTTCTTCATCAGTAGGGAATGTTCCACCCATTACAGCTAAGTTCACGAATTGATCTTCTGCCTTATCTGAAAATACTGGGTTAAAAAGACCTGTTAGTGGCTGTGGAGATAAAATACCATATTTTAATGTTGCTCCATCTACAGCACTTCCTCCGTTATCAAAACTTGATTTAAATTCAACTTTTGGTTTAGGAGCGTTTTTGTTTCCAGTAGTATTGTTAGCACTTGAACATCCAGCTAAAATAACTGAAAGTGCCATCGCCGAACTAAATACTTTTAAAAACTTATTCTTTTTCATTTTATTTCCTCCATAATATATAAAAACTTATTTTCAATTATTTATGAAATCATTCTAACATTATTTTAATAATAAGTCAAGTAAATTTTCAGAAAATAATATAAAAATAACAAAATTCTCTTTTTAAATTTCTGTTTGTTTATTTAAAAATGTAAATTTAATATTAACCAACTATCCTATTTGTTATTATTTATTAATGAATACATTCTCTTATTTACATATACAACAAGGATATTCAATGTATATAATATATTATTCTTTAAAATCGCATTTTATTAAAATAGTATATTTATTTTTATATAAAAAGAATGACTCGAAAATCTTGATTTCATAGAAATCAATTTTGTCAAGTCATCTCCTGCAATGTTTATTAGCTACTTAAAATACTTTTATAAAAGAATTTAAGTATCAATAAACAACTGTCTATTAGTTCTCATATAAATTTTTATAGTTTAGAGCTTTTTAGGTAGTCCCTTTAAACTCAATATAAAATTTTAAAATTACCCTTTAGCGCTATCATTAGAAGTAAGTTCTAACTCATATAGTCTTTGTTCGCCGAAAGCGTATTTCTTAACATCGAAGTTTTTAATACGTTTATTTATCCAAGTAATGTCTGTACTCCAACTAAATGGTAACCATGCCGCTTCTTCTGCAAAATCTTTATCAAATTTTTTGTATGCCTCTTTTCGCTTAGTATCATCTAGCATTTCTTTTGAATTGATTGTTTCTAAATCTTTTTTAAGTACATCACTCATATATCTTTGATAATTAACTTTAGCTTTATCACTTAATAAACGTGCAGGGTTAGGATTAGTTCCTAAACTCCATGCTCCTTGGAATAAATCTATAGATGGATCATCACTTGTTACACGTTGTGTCCAATCTTTCGATGACATTAATTTTCCATCAGCTAGTTTTACATCTAATCCTACTTCTTTCCACGATTTTATAAATGCATCAGCAAGTGTTTGATCATAGTCTTGACCTGTATTACGGATTGCAAAGTTAAATGTTAGTTTTTTACCGTCTTTATCTTCTCTTAGTCCATCTCCATCAACATCTTTAAGCCCTGCTTCATCAAGAAGTTTTTTCGCTTTTTCTACATCTTTTTTAAATTTGAATCCATCTTTATCATAATAATCTTCTGAACGCGTCGGATAAATTCCTGAGTTTGTAGGTGTGAATCGAAGCCCTTTGTAGATTTTTTCATTTAATTGATCCCAATCTACCGCATAACCAAACGCTTGACGCACACGTTTATCCGCTGCTTTTGCATTTGGATTTACTTTAACTTCATTTTTATCTTTATCCCATACACCTAATTTAAATCCTACGTATGAAATATAAAAATCAGGTTGTCCTAGTAACGTTCCATTTGAATAATCTTTTACTGCACTCCATACATTTGGCGTTACTTGTGACATATAGTCAATCTCACCATTTTTTATTACAGAACTTGCTTGAGCTGGTGCAACTACTTTGTATTGAATTTCTTTTACTTTTACAGCATCTTTTTTATAGAAATATGGATTTTGTTTAGCAAGTACACTCTCACCATTTACTACTTTATCTAAATAGTATGGTCCATAAGATAATGGCTTAGTATTTAATTCCGCTTCTACAAATTTACTGAAGTCTTTTGATGCTGCAGCTACTTGATCTTTATTAAGGAATGTTGTAATAAATCCACTACCCCAAAGAAGAGCCGGTTTTACGTCTTTATATTGAATTACTACTGTTTTATCGTCTTTTTTAGTAATACCTGAAATTTTTTCAGCTTTGCCTTCGTGGTAATCTTTTAGACCTTCTATTGTTTCAAATTCGCTCTTATAACGAATATTATCTTTATACTTAGGGTTAGCCATAAGCTCATATGTTGCTATAATATCTTCTGCAACTACATCTTGATTATTACTCCATTTTAAATCTTTACGGATTGTAAGTGTTACTTGTTTTTTATCTTTATCTAAATGAAACTTAACCGGTGCATCTTCATCATCTTCTTTTAATTTATATGAATGGTCAAAAGCAAATGTATGTGCCATTGTGTCTTCCATTACTGCATTATCTGTTGCTTGCAGATGAAACACTGGGTTAAACATACCAGTTAGTGGATCCGCGCTTAAGATACCGATTTTTAATGTAGAACCACTTACTGCACTTCCACCATTATCAACCGATGTTTTAAATTCTACCGCTGGTTTACTTTCTTTTGATGATTTAGAAGATGTTGAACATCCTGCCAAAATGATTGATAACGCCATCGCTGAACTGAATACTTTTAAAAATTTATTTTTCTTCATCTTTTCCTCCAATATAACTTTAAATTACTAAAAATTAATAAGAATAAAATTTAAGACTAGGTATCTTCACTACATTAAAGAACGATACTTCGCCTTAGTATTATGTAAAATTGTAGCTCTACATATTTTATTAATGATATAGAAACGACTCAAAACTCATGATTTTAGAAAAACAATATATTATCGAGTCGCCTCCGCAAATTTTATTAGATATCCGAAAAGCTCTTATAAAGCGAATTTAGATATCAGTAAATCACTGTTTCTATAAGTTCTCATATACATTTTTTAAATTTAGACCCTTTGGATTAACCTCTCTAATAAATTTAAACAATATATTTACCTTTTCAAAAGGAGAAAGGACTGAAATCAAAACCTTTAATAAAGTTCTAATTTTTCGTCCCCTCCAAAATTAATTGAAAATAAAATGAAATATAAGTTTATTAGGGAGAATTCAACTAAGTACCCTTAGCTAAATCTCATACCTAAACTAGATTAGTTTTTCGCTGGTGCATCTGCAGTTAATTCTAATTTATAGATTGTTTGTTCACCAGTTTTTAGTTTCGCTAAATCGAATGTTTTAACACGTTTGTTAACCCATGTCATAGATTGTTGCCAGCTGAATGGTAACCATGCAGCTTCTTCTCTGAATTGTTTATCGAATTTTTGATATGCTTCTTTAAGTTTAGCATCATCAAACATGTCGCTACTTCCCATTGCAGTTAATGACTTATCTAATTCTTCAGTTGTGTGGCGTTGATAATTAAGTGGTGTTGTTTTACTTACTAATCCACCTGGGTTTGGATCACTTCCTAATCCCCAAGCTCCTTGGAAGATATCGATCGCTGGATCATCACCTTGAACACGTTGTGACCAATCTTTAGGTGCCATAAGTTTACCATCTACAAGTTTAACATCTAATCCTACTTCTTTCCAAGATTTAATGAATGTATCTGCTAATGTTTGGTCGAAGTCTTGTCCTGTATTACGGATAGCAAAGTTAAATGTAAGTTTGTTACCATTTTTATCTTCTCTTAAACCGTCTCCATCTTTATCTTTAAGACCAGCTTCATCAAGAAGTTTTTTCGCTTTTTCTACATTCTTAGCATATTTTTCACCTTCAGGATTGTAGAACATTTTAACACTTGGTGGATAGAATCCAGAACCAGTTGGTGTGAAACGTAATCCTTTGTAAACTTTTTCGTTGATTTGATCCCAATCTACCGCATAACCGAATGCTTGACGTACACGTTTATCTGCAGCTTTTGCATTTGGATTTACTTCTACTTCACCTTTTTCTTTGTTGAACTTACCTAGTTTGAATCCTACATATGAAATATAGCTGTCAGATTCTCCTAAGATTGCTCCGTTTTTCGCATCTTTAGTAGCATCCCAGATACCTGTAGTTAAACGGTCCATTAAGTCTACATCGCCGTTTTTAAGAACTGCACTTGCTTGAGCCGGCGATACAACTTTGAACTGAATTTCTGGAATTTTTACATCAGCTTTTTTGTAGAAATGAGGGTTAGCTTTCGCTAATACACTTTCCCCGTTTACTACTTTGTCTAAGTAATATGGTCCATAAGATAATGGTTTTTTATTTAAGTCTGCTTCAGCAAATTTAGTGAAGTCTTTTGATGCAGCATCTACTTGGGCTTTGTTTAAGAATTCTCCAATGAATCCATTACCCCATAATAATGCTGGTTTGATTTCTGTATACTTAAGTACTACAGTCTTGTCATCTTTTTTAACTACACCTGAGATATTTTTTGCTTTTCCATCGTGGTAATCTTTCATACCTTCAATTACTTCGTATTCATCACTGTAACGAACGTTTTCAGTATATTTAGGATTCCCCATTAACTCATATGTTGCAACGATATCATCTGCCTTAACATCTTCTCCATTGCTCCATTTAAGATCTTTGTGAATAGTTAATGTAACTTCCTTTTTCTCACGATCTACGTGGAACATGACCGGTGCTTCTTTATCATCTTGTTTTAGGCGGTTTGCATCATCAAGTGGGAAAGCCCCATTCATTGTATACTTCATTACATCATTATCTGTTGCCTGTAAAGCGAACACTGGGTTAAACATCCCCGTTAATGGATCTGCAGAAGCGATACCGATTCTTAATTGTTGACCACTAAGTGCATTCCCACCATTGTCTACAGCTGTCTTGAATTCTACAGCAGCTTTTGTTCCTTTATTTGTGTTACTTGCGCTTGAGCATCCTGCAAGTAACATTGTGAGAGCCATAGCTGAACTAACTACCTTTAACATTTTTTTCTTTTCCATTATCTTATCCTCCATGCTGTATTAAATACAGCCTTTCTTAAATATTATTTTTTAGCAATTATATCAAAAAAAAATATTTAAGTCAAGTAATTGTCAGAAAATTTTACAGTATTTTTTTACTTATTAGATTTTTTAAAAATTGATACCTTTTAATCACTAGAAATAATTATTATTTTCAGCATTACTACCATACTTCAACATATATCCTCTATTGTATCTTCTTAGGTTTAGAATACAAACTTTTATTAAGTACTAACACTCTTTTGGACATACTACTGTAACAATTACCTTAAAACAGTTATTACAAAATCATAGCTACTCCGTATTATGAAGTAAATAAAAAAGTCATGTAGAAAGTTTCTACATGACTTTTTAATATTATAATCTTTGTCTAGCATCTAAACTACGTCTCAATGCACCACCGATAGAGTTAATACATAAAACTATAATTAAGATAGAAAGAGCTGCTGGTAACCAAATATACATTTTGTTAATAAGTACGTCTGCATCTTTTGCGTAAGATAACATAGTACCAATACTTGGTGTTCCTGCTGGAAGACCGAATCCAAGATATGTTAAACCTACCTCAATACCCATATTAGCCGCTAATGATAATGTAGCTTCTACGATGATGATAGAACTAATGTTAGGTAAGATTCCTTGTAACATGATTTTCCAATCAGGTGTTCCCATAGTTTTTGAAGCTAATACATAATCACGACGTGATTCTGATAAAGCTTTACTACGTACTAAACGAGTTGAGCTCATCCATGCAAACGCTGATAAAATCAAGATGAACAGCACAAGTCCGTAATCACGTTTAATACTTACGAATACAATGATTACCATCAGTGTTGGAATAATTACCATAAAATCTACAAAACGCATTACTACATTATCAACACTTCCTCCATAGTACGCAATAACTAAACCTACAGCAGTACCAAATCCGATAGTTAATACTGTTACCGCTACTGCGATAAGAATCGAGTTAAGCATACCCATCATAAGCCATCCAAATACTGAATGTCCTCCAACATCTGTACCTAATAAGAATCCATCCTCACCAGGTTTTAAGAAAATATTTAATAAATCTACATCAAAGTAAGTACTATATACGCCACTTACACGAATGTAAATATTGAAAAGTACTACGAATATTAAGATAGCACTTAATGTAATTAAAGCTGTAAGTGCACCTTTATCTTTTTTAAACTCACGAGCTACAACTGAAAACCCAGAAGGAGTTTTAGTTATAACTTTTTCTTCTTTTGCTTTTGTCATCATTCAACTTCCTCCTAGTCTAATTTAATACGTGGGTCAACAATTGCCATGATAATATCACTTAAAGTACTACCAAGTAGTGTTAAGAATCCAGAGAATAACATTAATGTTGTTACAACACTATAGTCTCTATCTTGAATACTTTGATAGAACAATTGCCCCATTCCAGGGTAACCAAAAATTGTTTCTACGAAGATACCACCACTGAATAATCCAGTAATAGAAAATCCAAAGAATGCTGCAATTGGTAAAATAGAGTTTCTGAAGATATGTCCAGAATAAACTTTCTTAACTGGCACACCTTTAGAACGTGCTGTTTTTACATAGTCACTTTGTTTTGCATCAATAACTTCATTACGTAAATATTGAACAGTCGATACTGTTGATAATAATGCTAAACAGATACCCGGTAAAACTAAGTGTTGCAGTTTATTGATATAGTATGAGAATGTCCCTGGATCAAGGTTAACATCTACAGATCCACTTGTTGGGAACCATCCTAATCCAAAACCGAATAACGCAATCATAAATAAATATAATACGAATGATGGTATCGCTAAGAAGAAGAAGTTATAAAAGTTTACGAATTTATCGAATTTAGAACCGTTATAACGCCCTGCATACATCCCCATAGGAATAGCGATTGAATACATTAATAATGCCGTAAATAAAGACAAGTTAAATGTATTGAAAATTCTTTCTCCTAAAAGTGTACCAACCGATTTACCAGTAGTATAACTTAGTCCAAAATCTCCATGCATAAAGTTTTTTAACCAAGTTAGATATTGTTGATACCAAGGCTCATAGAATCCACTAGCTTGTCGAATAGCTTCAATTTGTTCTTGAGAGATCTTTGGATTTTCTGCAAGACCACTAAATGGATCCCCAGGCATAAGCTTAGCTAGACCAAACACTAATATACTAAGGATGAATAATTGTGGTATCATTACTAAAACACGTTTTAAAACTACTTTCCACATTACACTTCTCCTCCTTTCATCGCTACATAGTGTGTATCTGTTAATTTTTTAAGTGGATATACTCTTCCATCTTTGTCGAAATAATCATTATAATGTTTTTGATATTCTTCTTCAACAGCTTGTCTAATTTCTTTTACTTCTTTAGCTTTATCTAAGTTTGTACTTGGGATAGCCGCAATAAGACGTTTTGTGTAAATATGTTGTGGATTATTATAAATGTCCTCACGAGTTCCACGTTCTACTATACGACCACGGTACATGATATAAATATAATCACACATATGTTTAACAACACCTAGGTCGTGAGAAATAAATAGATAACTTATATTAAAGTCTCTTTGAATTTTTTTCATAAAGTTTAATACCTGTGCTTGAACTGAAAGGTCAAGTGCAGATACCGGTTCATCGGCTACTATTAAACGAGGATTACATGCAATTGCACGCGCAACCCCTATACGTTGACGTTGTCCACCTGAAAATTCAAATGGATATTTGTACAGTGCCTCTTCTCCCATACCAACTATATTAAGAAGTTCTAAGACTCTATTTTTAGTTTCTTCTTCAGATAAGTTATCAAAGTTATTAATTGGTTCTGCAATAATATCTATAATACGTTTCTTAGGATTTAAACTAGACATTGCATCTTGGAAAATCATTTGAACATCGCGATTATATTTAATTTTACTACGAGATGCTTTTTTAGTAACATCTTCATTTTTATAGATAATTTGTCCATTAGTTGCTTTTTCTAAACCTAGAACCACTTTACCAACTGTAGTCTTTCCACTACCACTTTCTCCAATTAGTCCATAAGTTTTTCCAGCCTCTATCTCAAGATCAACACCATCTACTGCATAAACATGATCTTTAATCGTATTGAAAAATCCACCACGAATAGGATAATGTACTTTTAGATTTTCAACTTTAAGCATTGTTTTCCTCCCTTTCAAATTCAAAGTTTTTATAACATGTGCAACGTACATGATGTCCTTCTTCTACTTCATGTAGCGTTGGATTGTGTTCGTGTTCTTCTTCTTTCACCCAAGGAATACGATTAGCAAAACGGCATCCTTGTCTATCTAGAGTTTTTAAAGAAGGCACCATACCTTGAATAACATAAAGTTCGTCTCCTACTTCCTCATCATCAATTTGAGGAATACTACGTAATAAACTACGAGTATATGGGTGTTTTGGATTTTTAAATATTTGTTCAGCAGTTCCAATTTCTACTACTTCTCCTGCATATAATACAGCTACTCTATCAGCCATTTCAGCAACGACCCCAAGATCGTGAGTAATTAAAATAATTCCTGCGTGCATTTCATCCTGAAGCCCTTTAACAAGGTCTAAGATTTGTGCTTGAATAGTAACATCCAGTGCTGTCGTTGGCTCATCTGCGATAAGAACACTTGGTTTACAGCTCATCGCCATAGCTATCATTACACGTTGACGCATACCACCTGATAATTCATGTGGATACTGTTTTGCACAACGTTCTGGGTTTGGAATACCAACCTGTGTTAATAACTCGATAACACGTTTTTGTCTTTCTTCCGCACTTAACTCCGTGTGATAAATTAATGCTTCTTCAATTTGTTTTCCAATTCTGTGTAATGGATTTAATGAAGAAAGAGGATCTTGGAAAATCATTCCAATATCTTTTGTTCTAATTTTATTCATTTCATCTTCTGTTAGGTCTAACAAATTCTTTCCATTGAAGATAATCTCTCCCGTAGACTTCGTTAAATTCTCATTATGAAGACGCATAATAGTAGTTGCTAACGTAGACTTACCACAACCACTCTCACCAACGATGGCTAATACTTCGTTTCTATATAGGTTCAAACTAACTTTATCAACAGCGTTAAAGTAATCATCTTTAATTCTAAATGCTGTCTCTAGATTTTTAATCTCTAATAGTTTTTCCATTCACCTATCTCCTTCCAATAACTTTCATATAAAAATAAATACAAATTCAAAACTTAATTTCTTGTGTTTAATATTGTTCTATAAATTATAACTTTTTTAAAAGATTATAATTTTAAAAAACGCATAATACTATATTATAAAATTTTTCGAAAAAAAGCAATAAAAAAGAAAAAATTCATAGTAAAAAAACTAGAATTTTCTGACTATTTAGAGATACTGCTTCAGCTTCCTATATAAAACATACCATTAATAAGCAAAGCATCTACTAATTTATCACTAACAATATTAGAGAATGGGAGTGACTCAAAAATCGTGATTTCGAAGAAATCAATTTTGTCGAGTCACCTTCGCAAAGCTTATTAGATATCTAAAAAGCTTTTATAAAGCGAATTTAGATATCAATAAACCACTGCGTCTATAAGTTATCATATACACTTTTTTAAAATTTAGGTCTTTTAGGTCAGCCACATTCTTCTAAATTTCTATAATTTTTGTCGGAATCACTGGATCAGTATCCATTATAACTATCTTATTATTACAATCTATAGTCTTATCCACCTCTAAAACACAGTTTATATCCTTGTTCTTAAGCGTCATATCCGCTGTCATACGAGCAAGTTCTTTAGTATTATTCTGTTCGCTTAAGTGAGCTAAAAAGACATTTTTTGTATTATCTCCTACTATTTTTGTTAAATAATTAGCAGAGTCTGTATTAGATAAGTGTCCCATATCTGATAGTATACGTTGTTTTGTTGACCACGGATAAGGTCCACTAAGCAGAACATTTTCCTCATGATTACTCTCATAAACAATCGTATGAGAGTCCTTTACATAATCAATCATCTTATCAGATACATACCCCGTATCTGTAAGGATACTTACTCTTTTCCCTTCACATTCGAAAGTGTAAAATTGCGGATTAATTGCATCATGACTAACTCCAAAACTATTAACAACTACATCACCAAAAATTTTGCTTTCCTCTTTTTCAAAATGAAACTTAAGATCTGAGCTAATTTCACCACACTTAGTCATATTTTGCCAAGTAAGTTTATTAGCGTACACAGGAATATTGTACTTTCTTGCTAGTACCCCTACCCCTTTAATATGATCAATATGCTCATGAGTTACAAAAATTGCATTTATATCTTTAATATCTCGCCCAATCTGTGCTAAGTTCTCTATTACTTTTTTCCCAGTCAGTCCAGCATCTACCAAACATCTAAAATTATTATGCTCTATATAGATACTATTTCCACTACTACTGCTGGCTAATACCGATAATTTCAAATTGCACCTCCATATCTAACTATATACTGCTACATTATATCATTTTTTTAAAAAATTTTTAAGATAAAAATACTTTAGAATATATAAAGTTTGCTTTCGGTACATTGTAAAATTAAGTGCATAAAAGAATATAGAAAAAAACATACAATAACG
>NZ_CAURMG010000011.1:0-48482 GCF_963525875.1 uncultured Gemella sp.
CGGGTAGTTTTTTGTTTCGGAGACTTCGACTCCTCAACTGACTAAAGTCATTAAACAGTTTAGATTTTTCTCCTATTTAGTCAAAGACAAGGGCTATGCCTTTTAAAAAATCCTTGACAAAACAGTTCGAAAAATCTAAAATAACTGTAAAGAATGAAAGTCACTAAAAGTAATAAAATTTACTGATTTTAAAGTTTAAAATACTAAACAAAAATAACTTAATATTTTGTACAACTTTTTGGGTGCAGTACCTAGTTGGTTGCTAAATTTTAAATGTACGGAGAGCTCCTCAATTGGAAACTGCTGAAAAAATAATCTCTACAGTTTAAATAAAATAAAAAAAGAGGTCTCTATCTGAACTGTTCTCTGTCAAATGAGCAATAACTTGCTCGATAACTATTTGAAACAAGATTATCTGATTAAAAATTGAATCTTTAGCGCTCCAACTAGCAATTAGTTTTTTATTTTTACATATTAAAATCAGCTAAAATAATCCACAACAAAGAATATATATTAAAGTTTAAAAATTTTAACAAAATATCAAACAAGTCCAATAGTAATTTTGTTGACAATTCATAAATTAAATAATTATTCATTAAGTTTAAAAAGATGTGAGGAAAAAATAATGAAAGTTCATTTTATACTACATGAGAGTTTTGAAGTACCAGGTGCTTATATGACTTGGGCTCAGTCAAGAGGCCATGATATTGGAATAACAAAAGTTTACAAGGGTGAAAACATACCAAAAACAGTTTCTGGAATTGATTTTCTCATCATCATGGGAGGTCCTCAATCTCCCGATGAAGATAAAAAACATTTCCCTTATTATCATCCAAAAGAAGAAATTCGGTTCATTCAACAGGCAATAAAAGAAGATAAGTATATTGTAGGTGTATGTTTAGGGGCTCAATTACTGTCTGTCGCTTACGGGGGTCAATATGAGCATAGTCCTGAGAAAGAAATTGGTGTGTTTCCTATTAGAATGACTGATCAAGGACTAGCAGATAAACACCTCAAATATTTTGGTTCTGAAATTTTGGCTGGTCACTGGCATAGCGATATGCCAGGTCTTACAGAAGAAGCCGTAATCCTTGCGAAAAGCCAAGGATGTCCACGACAGATTATTCGCTTCAGCCCTAAACACTATGCTTTTCAAGTGCATTTAGAGTTTGATACAGAAGCAATAGATTTATTAATTGCTGCTGATGGTGAAGAAAAATTAAGAGAACAAAATAAAACATTACCTTTTGTTCAATCACCTGAAGAATTGCGTAATAACGATTATTCTGAAATGAATGAACAATTGTATAATTTTTTAGATTCACTTACAGATTAGAATTACAGAAAAACGAGATATTTTAATCTTTGATTTTATGAATTATCAAGATTAAGAAAGGATGAGTTAAATGTATTCATTGAACTGAATACATTAGGAGAACTGTGTAAAAAAGATAAATACTCTTAGCTACAGGACATCTGTGTCAAATTTCCTAATCCGTAATAACTGGCCTTTGTTCCCCTTGGAGTTATACTAAAAAATAAACACAGAAAAGAAGTGTTTGAAATGAAAAAATATCTATGACGAGGATTAAAAAAACAATTATTATTCTATATCAAAATAGTAATACTCAAAGACAACTAAGTAAAGACTATTGTATTTCTTTAAGTACCATTAATAAATGGGTGAAACAGTATTCTGAGATTAAAGCTGAAGATGGCGATGTGTTTACCGCTAAACAAATAAAGGAACTTCAAAACGAAATACTCTATTAGAAGAAAATCAAATTTTTTAGAAAGGTAGTCGCCATCTTCACTCCGCACACAAACAAAGATTAAATGCTGTTTTAACCCTTAGAATTCAACACAATATTAATCTTTTATATAAACAACGTTAATAGAATCATATACTATAAATATATCTCAAATGATGTACCTCCTAAAATCGAAGAAAATCAAATGATTTCTAGAGTTATTTTGAAAATTCATGGAGATTACGATAAGCAACTTAGTGCATATAAGATTACTAACAAGAAAAAATTAGAGTTTTATTGACATTAAAAATTTGTTTTATACTGAACCTCTCTTGATATAATATCCGATAGAAAAATGGCATTATCACATTTTTCTATCGGGATACCACACCCAGCTCACAGTATAAAACAAATTTTACTTGAATTTTTTAATTGATTTTTATATTTTCGTATCTATTTACTTGACTATAATCAAAAATTGCATATTCTTATTTTATCATTTTCATATGAATTACTTATTCTTTCCAAATAATCTTTGGAAAAATCCAATTTTCTCCTCTGTATCTTCAGATTTATCTTCTTCATCAATATTTTCTTGCTTATCATCTGATTTTAATGGAACATTTATCCATTCATGGAAAGAATCTTGGAAAACTTCAACAAATAAATCTGCATTTGTTTTACTTGAACTCAAAATCTTATTCTCTAATGCTTCCGAATAAACTTTTGATGGTTTAGTGTTATTCACTCCATACCTAGAACTTTGGAAATTATGATCAAGTTCGCTCATCTTAATCATATAAATATTTCTCTCCTCTTGCTTCCCTTTAACTTCTTTAAATAATTCTGGAGAATCTATATACAATTTTCACCACATCAACATATTATTTTTGGTAGCATCATCTACACGTGAAAGTGGGAAAAAGTCAGGTAATTCAATTCCTGCGATTTTAAAATATTCTTTAAATATTTCACGAGTATAGTATAAAAAATCTAATTTATTTCCACTATAATGTTTCCAATTTAAATCATCTTGCATAAGTTTTTTAGAAAATCTCTAAACAATCCTGAATTAATCTTTTTATAAACTTCTATATATCTATCTGTCGTTTCTGCTCATCTTTGTGAATCAAATTTACGATCATTTAGTAAATAATATACTCTTCTACTAAGAGCCTCTGATTTAGAGCTTATTGCTTCTGCATTAGTCGTACAAATAAATGCAGGAGTTAGATGTATTTGATTTTCCGCTTAGTTAGAAATATCTTTAATCAAATCTTCACCTTTTCCATTAAAGAAATCACTTGGAAGCTCATCAACAAGTAGAGGCGCAACATTATCCTCATTAAGCATCCAATAACGAATTTGTTGACGTGTTGCAGAATCTTTTCTCGTATCATTATCCACCAACTTATTGTACGTTGGTATTTTATTATCCGTCGTCATTCCTAACATCTCATTTAATATCGTTAATAACGTCATCATTCCTTTACCATATTCCTTTTTTAATATTCTATCACTCTATATTTTCTTTTCTACACAGTCTTCACTTCGGCAACATAATATTTAGACTTATTATGTCCTCCTGTATAATTTTTATTATTCAGTTTTAATGTTATTGTTGAAATTTTAGTTTTCGTCATAACATCTAGTACATCAATTTTTATACTATCCCCTTCTGTTTTCCAGTTCTCTTTTTTATCTAGTTCTTGTGGATAATTGTGTCCTCTTTCTACAGACACGAATACAAGCGTATCATCTTCTTTAAAATAATGAATCTCGCTATCTTTAGGAAATGCGCTAGCTGCTGAAGATTTACCATTTACTTCACTAAAAGCTGGGCTTTGAAGTAAGTCTAGTGCATCTTGTTTAGAATAAGTTTTCTCTGAAAATTCATTAACTACATCAACAAAATCCTGAACCGAAACCTTCACCAACGGTACTCCTTCTGGTGACTTGAATTTTGTAGATTTATCTTGAGTAATCCAAGCTAGTAAATTAGTTTGTTCATTTAATCTTTTTAGATCGTTTCCTGAAATAGCAACTAAATGAGCCAATTTTTCTGCCGCTGCTAAATCATGTTTTATCTCTGCATTTTCTTTTGATTTAGATTCATTATTATCATCTTTTTTTCTATCATTTTGTTCTGATTTATTATTTTTTTCTGAAGATTTTGTACTTTCATTTCCAGCACAACCTGTTAAAACTAACGCTCCCGTTGCAAGTAAAACTAATAACTTCTTATTCATATATCCATCTCCTTTTATTTACTTATCTATATTATACCATATTTTTTTAACAAAAAAAGTAGCCTTTGAAACTTAGATGTTTCAAAGACTACACTATAAATCTTTTATATTATCTTAAACCTTTATCGTATGGAATACCAAGTGCTTCTGGAGTAGCAGTTTTCTTAGAAAATACGATAAGTGCAATAATTGTAGCTACGAATGGGAACATATTCCAGAAAGATACAGGAATTGGTAAATCTGGTGCTAAGATAGAAACTTTCTCAGCGAATACCTTAGTTCCTCCAAAGAATAACGAAGCTAATGTAATTGTAATTGGATTATATTTACCAAAGATTAATGCCGCTAATGCTAAATATCCGAATCCGTAGACTGTAATAGCTGCGTTGAACCCTTGTGAGAATGTAGTAGCAATAATAGCTCCAGCTAGACCTGCTAAACATCCTGAAATAAACACCCCAATATAACGATATTTAAATACGTTTAATCCAAGTGAATCACTCGCCTGAGGATTCTCCCCTACAGAACGTAAACGTAAACCGAATGGACGTTTATAGATTACATAATATGTTACAGCCACTAATACTATAGCAATTAATACTGTTGGGTAAACAGTGAATTTACCAAATATAGTATATCTAGGGAAACCACTTGCTAATAATAGTTCATATGTACCATTGAAGTGGTTAACTAAGAATAATGCGATAGCCGGTGTGATTAAGTTAATCGCTGTACCTGAGATAACCTGATCAGCTTTTAAATTAATACTAATGAATGCATGAATCAACGACATTAAACCACCGCACAATGTAGCAACGATTAAACAAATTATTAATTCAAGCACTGTTGGTGCCCCACCAAATACTGATAAAGCTAATAATGATGCGATAAATGATCCGAAGATTACGAAACCATCAAGGGCAATGTTAACAACCCCACTTTTCTCTGAATAGAAACCACCAATGGCAGCTATAAGAATTGGTGCAGTATATTGTAACATTGAGTCTAATAGTGATAATACTGTATCCATCTATTTATCTCCTTTCTGTTTCTTACTACTGAATAATTTGTCAAGCAGCTTATTATCGAAGATAGCTTTAGCTGCAACGAATAACACGATTAATCCGATTAAAATATTTGCAATATCTTTAGGGATACCGATGAACGATAATTGTGGAGTTAGTACACCTAGGAATCCAAATAGTAAAGCTCCTAATAATGATCCAACAGCGGTATTAGCTCCGATTAATGCAACTGCGATACCCATGTATCCATAACCTTGGAATGTTGAACCTGCTACTACTTGTCCTACAGGCCCCATGTTATAAAGAGCACCGCCTAGACCAGCAAAAGCCCCTGAAATAGCCATAGATAGCACTGTGTTTCTGTTAACTTTCATACCTACGAATTTCGATGCACTAGGATTAAATCCTACAGAACGTAATTCATAACCGAAGACTGTTTTTTCCATGACAATATAGAAAATAATAACACTAAAAATTGCTAAGAATAAATCCGTTCCTAAACGATAGTTATTGAAAATACCTTCAATTAAGCTATTTTGTAAATATCCTGTTCCATCTGCTGAAACAATAGGTTTAGAAATAATATCGTTAGTTCCTTTAATATACTTAGGTACAGCAAACTGTACAAAATATAAGGCTGTGTAGTTTAACATAATTGTTACGACTACTTCACTAATATTAAACCTAGCTTTTAAATATCCTGCAATAGCGGCCCAAAGACCACCTACTACAACCCCTACTAAAATACTAGTAATCAACACTAAATAGAAGTTCATTCCTTCCATTTTAATCGCAACAAGTCCTGCAAAAAGTCCCCCCATAATGAATTGACCTTCTGCCCCAATGTTGAATAAGCCTGTTCTAAATGCAAATGCAACAGACAATCCAGTACAAATAAGCGGAATTGTTGATACAAAAATTTCAGCTATACTGTTTGAATCTGAGAAAATATCCCCAATTACTCCAAACACATCTCCCGGTGCTGCCCCTATTGCTGAAATAAGAATTGCTCCAATAATAAATGAAGCTAATATCGGTAGCACCGCATTAGTTAAAACTTTCTTTAACATACGTTCTCCTCTCTACTTCTTAACCCCTGCCATAAGCAGACCAAGTTGTTCTTTTGTAACATTTTCATCATTATCCACAACATCAATAATATTACCGTTATGAATAACTGCAATTCTATCAGATAATGTTAAAATTTCATCTAAGTCAAATGAAATTAAAAGTACTCCATTCCCCTTATCACGATAATCGATTAACATTTTGTGAATACCATTAATAGCACCAACGTCAAGACCACGAGTAGGTTGAGTTGTTACTAATAATTTCGGATCTAATTCTAAAGCACGTCCGATAATAAGTTTTTGTTGGTTCCCACCACTCATACTACGTGCAGAAATCGTCTCATCTCCAGCTTTACGAACATCATATTTTTCACAAATTTCTTTTGCAAATTTTGAGATAATATTTTTCTTCAAGAATCCATGTTTAGAGAATTTTTCTGTATAGTAATTTTCTAAAACTGAATTTTCTTCAATACTAAAATCTAACACTAGACCATCTTTATGTCTGTCTTCTGCAATAATCTCAAGTCCAAGCTCTTTACGTTTTGCAGTAGATAGTGAATTAATTTCTTTTCCGTCGAAAATAATTTTTCCTTTTGTTTCTTTAAGTAAAGCATTTAGTACTTCTACAAATTGTTGTTGACCATTTCCATCAACACCAGCAATACCTAGTATTTCACGCTCACGTACATTTAAGTTGAAGTCATGTAGAATATCTTTTTTCTCTGCAGTATCAGCATATACTCCTGAAACTTCAAGAATATTTTTCTTACCATCTCTTGAACGCTCATATTTAATTATCTCTAAATCTTTACCAATCATAAGACTAGCTAATTGTTCTTTTGTAGTTTCTGCTATTTCAACAGTTCCAAAGTACTCACCGCGACGAATAATACTACAACGATTTGCAACTGCCATAATCTCGTTAAGTTTGTGAGTAATTAGTAAAATAGTTTTTCCTTCTGCTTGAAGATTTTTAAGAATCGATAAAAACTCTTTAATTTCAGCAGGAGTTAAAACTGCAGTAGGTTCATCAAAAATTAAAATATTAGCATCTCTATATAACATTTTCAAAATTTCAACCCTTTGTTGCATCCCTACACTAATATCACCAACTAATGCTCTTGGGTCTACTTCTAAACCATATTTTTTTGATAAATCACTGATTTTTTCAGCAGCACTATCTAAATCGATTTTCCCACCTTTTACTTCTTCCATTCCAAGAATGATATTTTCAGCAACAGTAAAATTCTTAATAAGTTTAAAGTGCTGATGCACCATACCTATCCCTAACTTATTAGCGTGCTTAGGATCTTTAATATCAACTTCCTTACCATCTAACTTGATAACACCGGCTTCTTGATGGTACATACCAAAAAGAACCGACATCAGCGTAGATTTTCCAGCACCATTTTCACCAAGTAAAGCATGAACTTCATTTTTCTTTACTTGAATAGTGATATCCTTATTTGCGTAGAAGTCGCCAAACTTTTTAGTTATGTTTAGCATTTCTATAGCGTACATATCTTTACCTCTCTTTTATAAATTCTTACATATATATATTATAATATATTTCATCAAAGTAGTATAGCTTTTTCAGGTATTTTTTTATATATATTTAACATTATTTTTTAACACAATAAATTTATTAATATCCGCGGTGTATTCGTTTTATATTTATATAATACCATATTATTTTTTGTTAAAATAACACAGTAATTACTATACAAATTTTTTAATACTAATAACAAAATACAAAAAAATTTATAAAAAATAAAGACCTAGTTTGTACTAGGCCTTTATACATAAACTTATAAAATTAAAGTTCTCCGTCGATATTAGCTTTATCAGCTACACCAGCTGCATCAGCCGCAACTGTTGCTTTTCCAGCTTTTAGATCTTCAACAACTGTTTTAATTTTAGCTTTGATATCATTGCTTAAGTTAGGATTTTCTGCTGGAAGTCCAACACCGTCTTCTTTAATAGTGAAGACTTTAGCTGTTCCACCTTCAAATTTGTTAGCTTTGATAGCATCTAAGATATTAGCAACTGCTACGTCGATACGTTTAACAGCTGAAGTTAAGATAACTGATTTTTCAACATCTTTTCCGTCTTTATCTTTAGCTTTGAATACACCTTCAGAATATTGGTCTTTATCTACACCAACGATCCAGTGTTTAACTTCTCCGCTTTCTTTAAGATCTTTAGCTGCTCTTTCTTGAGCTTCTTTAATAGATCCACTTCCAGTACCACCAGCTGCTACGAAAATAACGTCAGCACCAGCATCGTACATAGTTGCTGCTAAAGTTTTACCTTTGTTAGTGTCGTTGAATGAACCACTGTAGTTATATACAACTTTGATATCTTTTTTAGCTGCTTTTGCACCTTGAACGAATCCAACACCAAATTTAACTACCGCTGGGATTTTAGCTCCACCAATGTATCCAACTTTACCAGTTTTTGATTGTAAAGCTGCTGCATATCCAGCTAGGTATCCAGCTTCGTGTTCTGAGAATGTTACAGAAGCAACGTTTTTGTTTTGTACTACACCATCGATGAAAATGAATTTTTTATCTGCAAATGAATCTGCAACTTTTGGTAATTCTTTTTCAAAGTAGAAACCAGCTAATGAAATAACGTCAGAAGCTTTTGCTGCATTTTGTAAGTTTGCAGCGATATCACTTTGGTTTTTAGTTTCGATTGGGTTTAGTGCTTTTCCACCATTTTTTTCAGCCCAAGCTTTTACTGTTTCAACGTTACTTTGGTTGAAACTTTTATCTTTTGCTCCACCTTCGTCAGTTACAACACCGATTTTTAATCCAGAGTTGTTAGAAGATGAGTTTCCATTAGATGACTTAGAAGAACATCCAACGATAATTAATGCTGCTGATAGAACAACTGCGATTAATGAAAATATCTTTTTCATAAGAATAAAGTCTCCTTTGTTTGTATTTGTATAATGTTTATATCTAAATAATACCACATTTTCTTGAAAACATCAATAATTTATTTATTAAATGTTAAGATTTTTTTATAATGTTCGTTTTTAGATTATAAAAAGTTATTAAATTAATCGTTTCAAAAAGTAATTTTCTTATTCTACCCTCTTTTTTAATAAATGCCCTTAAATAACAAGCTATTTTAAAAACTATTACACCGTTTTCAACATTTTACGTACTTTTATAATTTATTTGTGTTACACATTAATTATCACTCTTTATTATTATTGTTAAATTAACATTTTAGACGCATATTCAATACCCGAACATTTTATTATTATCTACCTAAAAATCAAATTTAAAGCAACAAAATATTCAGCACTATCATCGTAATATTTTTCACAATAAATATTTTTAAATTTTATTACAATCTGGATATTAGTTATAGTATTTAAAAAACTCTAGAAAAAGTGATTTATTAAAACCACTCTTTCTAGAGTCATTCTTCTTTAAGTAATTAAACAATAATTTTATCGTCATATATTGTATTCTAAAAGCTTAACATGACTATTATTGCTCTTTTTAGAAATTATAACCTATAGTTCTCCTTCTATATTAGTAGCTGAACCTTTTGCTTTTAACTCATCTCCAGTGGCTACTACTTCAACTTTTCCTGATTTTAGTTCTTCAATAGCACTAGCGATTTTCTTATTAATTTCATCACTTAAGTTAGGATTTTCTTTTGGAATACCTACTCCATTTTCTTTAATACCAAAGACATGTTCACCTTTTGTAAATTTACCTTCTTTGATTTCATTTAGTATTTTAGTAACTGCTACTTCAATATTTTTAACAGCTGATGTTAAGACTGCAGATTTTTGGTATTCTTTTCCGTCTTTATCTTTCCCTTTAAAAATACCTTCTTCATATTGATCTTTATCTACACCTACAACCCAGTGTTTAATCTCTCCACTTTTAGACATATCGATTACACCGCGTTCTTTAGCTTCTGCGATTACACCATTACCAGTATTACCTGCAGCAACAAAGATTACATCAGCACCTGAGTCATACATAGTAGCTGCTAATGTTTTCCCTTTATTTGTATCAGAGAATGTACCACTATAGTTATACATCACTTTAATATCACTTTTTGCTGCTTTAGCACCTTGTACAAATCCAATACCAAATCTTTCTACTGGTGGAATTTTAGTTCCTCCGATATAGCCAACTTTTCCTGTTTTAGATTGTAAAGCTGCAATATATCCAGCTAAATAACCAGCTTCTTGTTCTTTAAAGATTAATGAAGCAATATTCGGTGCATCAACAAAAGTATCAACATACATGAATTTTTTATCTTTATATTGCTCAGCTACTTTAGGAATTTCTTTTTCAAATTCATAACCAGCTAAAGAAATAATATCAGACACTTTTGCAGCATTTTGTAAATTAGAAGTTAAATCTGATTGAGTTTTAGTTTCTAATACAACTGGATCTTTTGCTCCGTTAGCCTTTGTCCAAGCTTGAATTGCTTCAACGTTTGCTTGGTTAAAACTTTTATCTTTTGCTCCACCTTCACCAGTTACGACACCAATTTTATAACCGCTCTTACCGTCGGATTTAGTGTCATTCTTAGCATTTTTTGAAGAACAACCAACAACAATTAATGATAATGCAACTAAAATTGCAAAAATAGTACGTAATCTCTTCATAATATCCTCCTAAAATTATATGTACTAAGTACATAATAGCACACTTCAAAGCACTTTTCAAAGAAAAATTTATATATTTCTTACAATTTAAAATTAATATTTAATATACTTTAATATAATTTCTTATAAGAAAATATAAATTTATACTAATAAATATTTATAAATTAACTTAATCATTGTTATTTTATATACAGTTTCTTATATTTTTTTCTATAAGCTCATACTATTATTTTATTTAAATATAATTTTCTAATATTTATTATAAACATTCATAATAAATAATTTAAAAACTATATATTTTCTAATTTATTTATGCTATAATGATTTTGATAAAGCATTTTCAGGAGGATTTATATTATGACTTATTACGAAAATATTGTAGAAACTGCAAAATATATAAAGAAATATTTTAACGAACCAATCGACTATGCAGTAGTCTTAGGAAGTGGTATTACTTTAGAACTTGAAGACCAACAAGAACTTGGTTATGAAGCTATTCCACTTTTCCCAGGAAATAAACATGCAAATCGCGTGAAAGGACACGCTAACAAGTTAACATTTGGTAAAATATCTGGAAAGAATGTTCTTGTACTAAATGGACGTCTTCACTTCTACGAAGGATATAGCATGAAAGATGTTGCTTTTATGACATATGTTGTTAAGCACCTAGGAGTAAAAGGATTATTTATCACTAATGCATGTGGAGCTATAAATACTGATTTTTCTGAAGGTGATATCGTATGTCTTGATGATTTCATTTCACTTGTAAGCAAAAACCCTCTAATGGGAGAAAATGATCCCCGCCTTGGTGAAAGATTCGTGGATATGACAACTCCATTCGATCCGTATTTAGTTGAGAACTTACATAATTCAGCTAAAAAATTAGATATTACCTTACACACAGGTGTTTACGGATTCTTCCAAGGTCCATATTTCGAAACACGTGCCGAGATTCGCGCATTCAAAACAATGGGATGTGATCTTGTCGGTATGTCTACAGTGCCAGAAGTAATCGCCGCAAACCACGCTTCACTACCAGTTGCTGTATTAGCATGTGCTACAAACATGGCAACAGGAGTTCAAGAGAAAAAACATGATCATGAACACGTACTTAAAACTGCACAAAAAATAAGTGTAAATCTAAAAAAACTTTTAATTGAAACATTAGAAAACTTAAAATAAAAGAGGAATTTAAATATGGAAAAAACTATTTTTGAAAAAATCATTGACGGAGAAATCCCAAGTTACAAAGTATACGAAGATGAACATGTCTATAGCTTTTTAGATGTGTTTCCTATAACAAAAGGACATACTCTTGTTATTCCAAAAAAACACAGCAGAAACATTTTCGACTGCGATCCTGAAACAGCAGCAAACATTGGTCGTGTTCTACCAAAAATTGCTAACGCAGTAAAAGAAGCCTACGGTTGCGATGGAGTTAATATTTTCCAAAATAACGAAGAATATGCAGGGCAAAGTGTTTTCCACTTACACTTTCACATCGTACCAAGATATAAAAATAAAGACGTAAACTTCGATAACTTAGAAGTTAAATGGCCTCCACAAAAAGTAGAACCTTCTGAATTTGAAGAAATCAGAAAAGCAATCTCTGATAAATTAAAATAAAACAAAAGTAGCTAAGTAATACTTACATTACCTAGCTACTTTTCATTTTTTATTTTGAAGCGAATAAAGATACGATAGAATCTAAAGTTGTTTTTGGTTTCTCTTCTACAACTTCTTCTGTTTCTTCTTTTACTTCTTCTGCTTTTTCAATTATTGGAGCTACTGTTTCGTGAATTTCTTCGAAAGTTGGCTCAACTTTTTCTTCATAGTGAACAGCTGAAACTTCTTGTGCTTTTTCTGTAACTTCATCAACTTTTTCAACAACAGGTTCCACTACTGGAGCAGCAACCTCTTCTGCTGTTTCTTTGGCTTCTTCCACTACTTCTTCAACTGTTTCTTTAACTTCATCAGCTTTTTCAACAACTTCAGCTACAACTTCTTCTTTTACTTCTTCAGCTTTAGCTCCTAATTCAACGAAGTTTTCTTCTACTTCTGTTGCTTCCTCTGCAGCTGTCAATTCTTCTAATTTTTCTTTAGCCACATCTTGTTGTTCTTGTGCTTTAGCTTCTAGTTCTTGAGTTTTCTCATTAACATATGCAGTTAATTTTTCAATTCCTATTTTAGTATTTTCTTTTAATAATTCTTTGTGTTTTTCTAACTCTTTTGGATTTTTATAGTAGTATGCTCCTACCGCACTTACTGCTCCTAAAAAGACTCCTTTAAAAATTTTACCCATGTATGAATTCCTCCTAATTTATTATCAGTATTGATTTTATCAAAAAAATCAAATAATGTAAAGGACTTAAAGGTTATTTATTGTTGTAGTGGTTAACCCAAAAGTCCTAAGTTTTAAAATAGTTTATATAGAAACTCATAGACGCAGCACTTTATTGATATCTAAATTCGCTTTATAAAAGCTTTTTAGATATCTAATAAAACTTTAGGGGTAACTCGACATAGTTGATTTCTCCGAAATCATGATTTTTGTGTCACTCTCATAAATTATAGAAGCGACAACCTAAATTTATTATTGGATATCACTTCTATCTAAAAAATATTATTTTAAATGTTTAACCCTTGCTACGATTTCTTTATGACGTCCTTTAATCATTGGTCTCGCTTGAGGATTACCTAAATACCCACATGTTCTTTTAACAACATCACAACTTTTTGGATCTCTGTTCCCACATTCAGGACACTTAAATCCTTTTTTAGTTGGTTCAAATTCTCCCTCATAGCCACACTTATAACAACGATCAATCGGCGTATTTGTCCCTAAATATCCTACCTTATCATATGCGTAATCCCAAACCGCTTCTAATGCTTTTGGATTTTGTTTCAACACTGGATATTCACAATAATGAATAAATCCTCCGCTAGCATAATAAGGATAATCTTTTTCAAAATCTAATTTTTCAAATGGTGTTGGATTTTTTCTTACATCATAATGATATGAGTTAGTATAGTATTCTTTATCTGTGATATTCTCTACAATACCAAACTTCTCAGTATCCATTCGACAAAATCTATCAGTTAAAGACTCGCTAGGTGTTGAATAAATACTATACCAATAATCCCCTTCTGCTGTCCATTTATCTACGCATTCTTTCATATAACGCATGATATCTAATGTAAATTCTTTTGCCTCAGGATTTTTCTCCCATTCCCCTCCATAAAAGACACTAGCAACTTCATATAACCCTATATATCCAAGCGACAATGTAGAACGTTTGTTATCAAAAAGCTGTTTTACTCTATCTTCAGGTTTAAGACGTTTTCCAAAAGCTCCGTGCATATAAAGAATAGGAGCATTTTGAGGTTTAGCCTCCCCACAACGTTTCGCTCTATAGTCTAATGCATCTTTACAAATTTCTAATCTTTCCTTAAAAATTTCCCAGAACTCTTCTTTATTTCCTTTTGATTCAAGTGCAACTCTAGGCAGATTTAACGTTACTACTCCTAAATTCATACGTCCACTTTCTACAAACTCCCCTTGTTCATTTTTCCATGCAGGTAAGAACGATCTACATCCCATAGGTGTCTTGCAACTACCTGTAATCTTTGTAATAGTATCATACATAAGTACATCCGGATACATTCTTTGAGTTGCACATGATAATGCAAGTTCTTTTACATCGTAGTTCGGATCTGTTGATTTTAGATTTAACCCATCTTTAATAACAAATATCAACTTAGGAAAAATGGCCGTTCTCTTTTCTTTTCCTAATCCTTCAATTCTTACTTTAAGTATAGCTTTTTGAATTTCTTTTTCAAAATATCCTTCTCCTAATCCAAAACCTAATGATGTAAATGGCGTTTGCCCTTGTGATGAATATAAAGTATTAATTTCATATTCTAAAGACTGCATTGCATCAAAGATATCTTTTTTAGTCTTTTCATTCGCAAATTTCTTTTGCTTTTCTTCATCATCAATCCACTCTTGTGCCATTTTTAAGTTTTTCTTATAATTTAACTCTGCAAAAGGAGCTAACACTTCGTCTATTCTATCAGCACTACACCCTCCATATTGACTTGAGGCAACATTAGCAATAATCTGAGCCATTTGAGCCGTAGCTGTTTGAATACTTTTTGGACTATCTACATCAGCATTACCAATTTTGAATCCTTTTGTCAACATTTCTTTGAAATCAATTAAGCAACAATTAGTTAAAGGCTGATAAGGAGAATAATCAAGATCATGATAATGAATCTCTCCTTTTTGATGAGCATTAGCCACATGCTTTGGTAACATTTTAAGCCCAATTGCCTTAGCAACAATTCCACTAGTTAAATCACGATGTGTATTAAAAACTAAACTATCCTTGTTCGCATTTTCATTCACGACATTCTCGTCACGATTAACTAATTTTTCAATTGCCACATTTATGTCTAAACTACGCTCACGTTCAATATCTCGCATACTTCTATATCCAACGTACTCTTCATAAATAGCTTCTTCGCCTAAAGTAAGTAGAGTATGTTCTACAATATTTTGCAACTCATAAATTTTTATATTATCTTTAAATCTATTTGCTATTTCTATAATAACATTGTCTACAATACCATCGATATTAACACTATGCTTTGTTCCAAATACAGAGTGAACCGCTTTTTCTATTGCTTTATATATTTTTTCAGCATCAAATCTAACTACTCGTCCATCCCTCTTTATTACAAGTAAATTATTAGTTAAATTATCCACCTTTGCTTTAGTATATGAAAATAAATTGTTTTTATACATGCTATCCCCCATTTCGTTATTATTTTCCATTTGTAAATACATTACAATACTATATTATCTTAAAATATCTTCACTGTCTATAATTTATATTTCCGGGAAATCCAGGAACCTTATACCCTAGCCTTTTACCTTAATTGTGAATTTTTCTAGCATTGCTGTTTTCTACTTCACTCAACAAAAATACTTGCATATCAACGTTTCCAGAGGTTTACATATGATACTGTATTATTTTTTTATAGGTGAAATTTATAATACAGTTTTATGCACTGCGATATGTAGCTAATTAAAAATGATAATTAAAATGTTCACTCATAATTAAAAAAATTATATTTTTTATTACTTAAACTATGTTTTAATACTGGGATTTATGATAAAATTATATTAAATAAAAAAGAGAGAAATATATATGAAAAAAACGCAAATCGAGAAACTTACTGAACAGTTATTTTCAATAGAAAATGACAATTCACTTTTAATAAACGAATTAGAACCATATGTAGAATTATTTATGCACTATGAATGTGCAATGCTTGAGATTGAAACAAAACTTAATGTTTTTGACAAAGAATTTTCTTTACACGGTGAAAGCAATCCTATAGAATCTGTCACAACAAGATTAAAAACACCAATAAGTTTAATGAATAAACTTAAGCGATTAGACTTACCGTTCGATATAGATACAATTAAAGAAAATATCTATGATGTAGCTGGTGTTCGCGTTATATGCTCATTCAAAAATGATGTATATAAACTTGTAGATGCTTTAAAACAACAGCACGACCTAACAGTTATAGCTGAAAAAGATTATATTAAAAATCACAAAGAAAATGGTTATAGAAGTTATCACCTTATTGTTAAAGTACCTATCTTCTTATCAGATAAGGTAGAACACGTAGCTGTTGAAGTCCAATTTAGAACAATCGCCATGGATTTTTGGGCAAGTCTAGAACATAAACTTAGATATAAAAAGAACCTTAGCGAGGAAAAAGAAAAAGAAATCGAACGTCGCCTACTACTCTGTGCGGAGATAAGTGCTAAACTGGATAATCAAATGCAAAAAGTTAAAGAAATAATAGAAGACGATTCGCAATTCTTATAATTTTTCGCAATAGATTCAATAGAAACTAATTCTAATTTTAAACTAACAAAATAATCCTCTCATATTAGCCTAAAACTAATATAAGAGGATTGTTTTATTACTATTTTTCTATACTATGTTTCATCGAGTAACCGAAATAAATTACTAAACCTACTAGAATCCAACATCCAAAAATTATCCACGTAGATAATTGAATACCATATAGTAACACAAGGAATAATAAAATTGATAATATTGGTAAAAACGGCATTCCCGGCATTGTAAACCCTCGACTTGCGTTAGGATATTCTTTTCTTATCACAATAGTCGAATAACTAACTAATGCGAAAGCAATAATCCATGAAACATTAGCCAAATCAGCTAACTGTCCTAACGGTAAAAATCCTGTCAGTAATGCCATAAGTATACCTACTCCTATTGTTGTTGAACCAGGTACTCCATTTTTATTTAACCTAGTTAAGCTCTTTGGTAGCAGTCCGTCTCTACTCATCGTAAATAAAATCCTTATTGAGGCAAACATAGTTGCTAGTGGCCCAGCTAAAAGTCCTATTACAGCTCCTAGTGACACAATTCCCGCTACCCTATCTTGACCTACAACTTCTAATACATATGCTAATGCATCACCTTTTCCTAGTTGATAATAAGGCACCATACCTGTTAATACTAAGCAAACTGTAATATAAAAAGCTGTACAAATAAATAATGTAATTATTATAGCTCTTGGCAACGATCTTTGAGGATTTATCGTCTCTTCCGCCGAAGTTGAAATTGTATCAAAACCTAAATACGCGAAAAATACAGTTGTAGCGCCTACCATAACTCCTGATAAACCTTGAGGGGCAAAGCTATCTGTCCAATTTGTTGGTTTTACATAAAATATTCCTACTAGAACAAATAAAATAATTACGCAAATCTTAATTATAACCATAAAATTATTAACAAATTTACTACTACTTGTCCCTTTAAATAGCACTATCATTATTAATAATACAACAGTGATAGCTAGTATATTCCCATAACCACCTTCACTTGGTAGCGAAGTAAACTCCTTAGGTGTAGCAACACCAAAACCTTGTAATAAATTTTTAAAATAACTCGACCAACCATTTGCTATGGCTGCTCCTGCAATAATATAACTCCCCCCAAGAAGCCATCCCATCGAGTGAGCAACAATCTCACCTAATGTCATATAACTATACGTATAGACACTTCCACTTGACGGGATTGCCGATGATAATTCAGCATAACATAATGCTGTTAATCCACAAGCCAAACCAGCAATTAAAAATGAAAAAATTACAGATGGACCGGCTTTAGAAGATGCTTCTCCCGTTAGAACAAGAATACCTGAACCTATAACTGAACCTACACCTAAAAGAATTAAGTCTATCGTTCTCATAGTTGGTTTTAATGTTTTTTTACCACTTTCACCAAGTATCCTTTCTAATGATTTTTTTCTAAATATCTGCATCAATAAAAAAATCTCCTTTCATATAAGTTATTCATTCCTTTATAACTTTCAATATTATTTTTAATCCTTTTTTACTATACATTAGATTAACTACCTCGGTATTTTTCTCAAACTTTCATCGTTTATACCGGTATAAAACTTACCAATAACAATTAAATTTAAATCTATAATTATCAAATACACTATTATCTATCTTCTAACTTTTCTTATCAATACAACCTATATTATAACTTCTGTAAGTAAATTATTCAAATTTTTCTATCAATCGATATCAATATAACTATCATCTATTCATAAAAAATAGGAATAACATTCTTTGCATGATTATATAAAAATCATAATTAACTATTATTCGTACCTCAATATATCTATAACTATCTAATCGAAGACACTGTCATCTCAAAAATTTTCCTAGTTCTCAAGTCATTATACAGGACCTTTTCTATCTACGGTATGAAAATTCATGTTAAATTCAAAATAATTACTCCATTTAGCTTTACGAGGCTGACCCAAAAATCCTAAATTTTAAAAGAGTTTAAATGAGAAATTATAATCTCAGATGTTTATTAACATCTAAATTCACTTTATAAAAATTTTTTTAGAGTTATAATAAACTGTGAGGGAGTAATTCGACAAAATCTTATTTCTTAAGAAATTAGGATTTTTGAGTCACTCCCTCTTTTATTTATTATCTTCTCATACAACTACTTAAAGCGACATTTTCTATTATTTTACTAAGAAATATATCCCGCTTCTTTAAGAATTTCTTTTGCTTGAGGTTTCTTAGAAGAATTTACTAGAACTATTGGTCCTGTGCATCCCATTCCACTTTCTGCATAGATACCATGTTTCCATAATACTTTAGTGGCATCTTCAAGATCTAAGATATCTACTCCTGAGATTTGAGAAGTAACTGCTTCTTTATCCGGCACTTTTACTTCTTCAGTATTTGGTCCTTCTTTTTTTACTTTCAATTTAGAAAGTAGTTCTCCCAATTTAGCAGTATTAGCTTTTTCGTACTCTAGTTTAGTTATTTCATTTACTTTTCCTTTTGCTATTTCATACCCATATTTCAGTGCATTCGCCACAACTGGAGCACCTGAAGCTCTTGATAAAATTAATATTCTTCGGTCATAGTCTTCACCAATACCAGGACCATATCCATAACCACTAGCCTCATAATCTCCTCCAGTATTAAATGCTGAAAATACCTTCATAAACAAATTCCCAGTCAATGAATCAACAACCATAACATCTGGTGTAGCCATCAATAAATCATTTCCTCTCATTACTGAACCGCCATCTGCTCTTTGCGATGTTGCAAACTCAAAGTTATAACCATTTCCTTGAAGTTCCAATAATATTTTTTCAACTTGTCTAGCACCTTCTACGTTTGCTATTCCTACTGTAGGATTTTCTATTCCTAGTGATTTTGCCGTTGCAATACCATATAGAGTATTTCTAACCATAGCTTCTACTCTGTTAGTAGCAGATGTGCCTGTCGTTGTCGCAAGAAGCATTTCACGCCCTCTAGCCGGGGTAATAACTCTACCTACTGTAGATACTCCAATCGGAAAGTTGTAATGCATCGTAACGCAAGATGCTATTTCTCCTTTGTCTAATAAGTCCTCCATAATTTTATGAGCTTCTTCTTCATCTTTCGCTTCATATGATTCGAAATCCTTATGACCTGCACCTATTAAAACTATATCGAATATAGGATTTTTCGCTAATAGTGCTCCTTGAATTAAATTCTCAAAGCCATGTTCACTTCCTAAAGTTGTTAAACCAACTTTTAATTTTTTACCAAAGTTGCCTGTTTCTATGGCATTAGCTACTTCTAGCAATACTTCTGATATAATTTTTTTACTCATAGTATCACCCCTATTCTTCTAACATTTCTTGGGAAATTTTTCTCATTGATTCTGCTATAATTTTTCTTATTTCATCTTTAGAAATTCCTGACACTTCTCCTTCTACAGTACCATTATTTCTCTCAATTACTATAGATACTCCATCAAATAGATTAGTCATTCTTCCTAAGAATAAACTTCCTTTACCTACTATCATAGCACGGTTTTTATCACCTTTTGTAAGATCATCAATTAAAAATCCTACATATGGTACACCTGAAGGAATATGTCCTTGTGTTGGAGCCCATCCAGGTAATCCTTTTGCTTCAATAAATGATTTTAATTCTTTTTTCTCAATATCTCCACGCATTGCTGCTAAAGCTGCTATCATTTTATAGTTAGCTTCAGGAACATTTCCTGCCCCCGCAGATTTTGTAATATCAGGGTTTTGCATTTCCACTGAAAATACATCAACATCTGTAATTCTTAAGTTAGCTTTCTCTAATGGATTTGCTACTAAAGCACCCATTACTGCTTGTGGTGAAGATCCTGTTCCTACATTATGTTTACCTACCATATCAGTTCTAATAATAGGATTTACTCCATCATTTTCACTAATTAATACCGCAAATCCACCTATAACATCTTCTAATACAGGTAAACCTTTTTTAACGTGATCTTTACCATTCATTCCTAGTTTAGCACTAGCACCTCCAGCTACTACTAAAACATTTTTATAGACGCCAGATTTTACTAAAGCTGAAGCATTTATTAACGCATGCGTTGGGGCTGCACAAAAACCTCTTAAATCTGAACCGGTAGCATTAACTAGTCCAGCTACCTCTGCTATAGATTTCGCAAAGTTACCGCCACCACGTTGGTTGATATCCCCACAAGCTTCTTCTGAACATTCTACAACATAATCAATTTCTTCTGGATTAATATTATAATTACGAAGTAATTCTAAAGCAGAAATAACACCTGAAGCTTTAACAACTAGATTTTCAAATATAACGTGAGCATTTAAATTCACATCTACATCGTGAGCTTTTTTTACATATCCCACTACTTTTCCTTCATGAACCAACGCTTCAAAATCATCTTCTTTATCGTTTATATCAGATCCTTCTAATTTTTCGAATAAAGGAGCTAGCTCTTTGAAGTTTTCCTCTATTTTAGGACGAACACTGGCTACAAACTCTTCCGACAGTTTTACTAAATCAAAAGTATCACATAGTTTCATTAGGGCTAAAAATTCATCTTGAGGTACAATTTGCCCAAATTTACCATGACGTTTACCTTGTTCATCTTTAATCTCATACCAAGGCATCGAATACTCTTTTAGCTCATCAGGAGTCTTATTACCAATATAAACTTGATTAGGTAAATAGTTAACTACTTCATCATACGAACGAATATGATTTTCTACTTCTTTTAAAAACTCAGAATCTGGATTAGTTACTCTCTCTATTGAACAAGTAGATCCATTTCTTACTATCATATCTGGTGTGTGAACAAGAATATATCCTGCCCCCTTAAATACTGGATAATTCATAGCTATTGTGTGCTGAGGGTAAAATATATACCCTCAGCTCCCCTTTCTTTATTTTTTATTCGAATACTGTTTGACTATCAACTTCAACAGTTAAAGCATGTAATGCTTTTTCTACAAGTCCACGTCTTAATTTTTTCTCTTCATCCGCATCTAGTTTTGGATTTCCTAATGGATGAGGAATTGCTATAGTAGGCACAATTCTATTTGCTCCTACTGTTAGAGAAATCGGTACTACTGTACACATGTGAACCACAGGTATACCCGCTCTCTCTATTTCTTTTACCATCGTTGCACCGCAACGAGTACAAGTACCTCAAGTAGAAGTTAAGATTACAGCATCTACTCCATCAGCTACTAATTTTTGAGCATATTCTTTAGCAAATCCTACAGCACTAGCTACAGCTGTCCCATTACCTACAGTTGTGTAGAATTTCTCATGTAAACTTCCAACTTTACCTTCTTTAACAAAATCTCTCATTACATCAACCGGTAAAACTCTATCAGCATCTTCATTAGCATATACTGGATCGTATCCACCGTGAGCTGTTTCATGTGTAGCATCAGTTAAATCATTAAATCCTTCTAGTGAATATTCTCCATATTTAGAAGCAGAAGAAGACTCAATATGGTCTGGATTTCCTTTTGGCACAATTCCTCCAGACGTCACTAAAGCAATTTTAGCTTTACTTAAATCTTTAACCGCTGGATTTGGCTCTACTCTATCAAAATTAGGCATTGGATATTCTGTTTCAAACTCTTCACCCTTGATTTTCTTAACAAGCATTTCAACAGCACGTTCAGAACCACGTTTTTCACTAAAGAAATTTACACGAACTCCTCTTTCATGGTATCCTTCTTCTTTCGGAGATAAGATTTCTTCTCCTTTAGCTAATTTTGCTGCGAATTTCGCTAATTTTGGTAAAGCTTTTCTCATACCTGCTGCACTATCAGATGTTTCGAGAATATAAACTTCTTTTCTAAACATATCAGTTCCAGGATTTTCTACATACATAGCTGTTACTGCTGGAATTTCTAACTCCTCTTGCACAGCTTTAGTAATAGTTCCTGCTGCAACACCATAACGTCCTGCATTAAAAGCTGGTCCCGCTATAAATAATTGAGGACTACATCCTTTAATCATATCAATAAGCTCAGCTTGAACTTTTTCTAAATTTTCATTGAAGTAACTATCACCACAAACTACTGCTGCTACTACTTCAAATTCCTCTCCCAACTTGCCTTGTAACTGAACACTTATTGGTGGTAATTCAGTTCTTAGTTCTGGGGCAATGTGGGCTTTTTCTTCTCCACCTACTCCAGCGAAGAATTGGTTTATATAATGTACTACTCTTATTTTAGACATTTTTATTTCCCCCTATACTCATTTTAGAATATTAATTACTCTCCACGAATATCTTTCATTTCGTTTGTGATTTCATCAACATCTAATACCATTTCCATCATTCCTACTTGATCTTCATAGATTGCTTCATCTATTTGTGATTTAATCTCTTCTTCAACAATATGATATACAGCTAGATTAAGTTCTACTCCAGCAAGTGGTCCTGCGAATGTTGGATCTCCCACTGTTACAGTTTCAGCTGCTAGACCAGCAGCTTCGGCTTCTGCAGCACCTAGTAAAACAACAACGTTTTCGTTACCGAATTTTTCGGCAGCCTCTTTAATACGTTTTTGGTTTTCTAAGTCCATAGCCCCTGCAGCCGTTCAGACAAAACACTCAGTAGATGAAAATACTACTTCTAATCCCTCAATTGGTTTCACACATTCTTCAATAGCTAAGCCTGGAATACCATCACGGTCCCCAATGATAACTACTTTTTTATTAATAAGACTTACCATTATCTTATTCCTCCTTGTTTAAATCTATAACATTTTTATATTTTATTTCTTAGAAAGTTTTTGCACTTAAGTATCCAAAACCTGTCTCGTTAGTAGCACCTGTAATAGCTTGAATTTCTACTTCGATAGTCCCATCTTCTCTTAATGAATCTTGGTTACCACCAGCAATTACATTTACTACATCGATATGTCCTATAATTTTATCTAGTTTTGGTAATACTACTACTTGGTTAGCATTTCCTCCTGTAACTACAGCATTAGCAGCTACGTCAGCGTCAGCTAAACTTTGGCTGGCTCCATCTCGACCTGCATATTCATCTGTTACGATAACTGTTTTAACTTGTTCCGCTTCGATTTTTTTACAGTTCATGATTAAGTCCGTATCTGGATTACCAAATCCTTCTTGAGATACAATTACCGCATCCAAATTCAAGTAACGACAAAGTTTTGCAGTCCAGTTAGATGAACGTTCTTTATCCATTAAGTACACATTTTCGTTAGTGATGATTACACCTAAGAAATTAATTTCTTTACCATGTTTTTTGTATAAATCTTCAATAACACCATTGTTTAAGTGTACATATGTTGGGTTTTTATCACAAGCTGATACACAGTTACCACTTACGATAGCACCGTCCATAATTTCAGTTGGATATAAAATTGTTGGTACTATTTGTTTTGCATCAACACCGTATACATAAGTATCATGTAATAGACCTTGTGTTTGAAGCATGTATACATATCCTACTTTTGGAAGATCAGGATACTCTGCAATTTGTTCTAATAAAGGTTTTGTTTCATACACTTCTACTTCTTCTGGCTCTAATGAACGAGCTAATTCTGCGATGTAGCGCGCAGCTTTAAATCCAATATAACGAACTGCTTTTTCATGTTCGTGTTGTTTAATTCCTGCTTTTGGCTCAGCAATAACGATTAAATTATTTGTTTTTGAAAATGGAGTATATTCTGCTCCAACACCTGTCATATCGATAATACCTTCTTGGAATCCTACTATTTTACCAGTAGTTACAACAGCCATACCTTTAAGAGCGATTGTTCGTCCTTCCCCTACAGTATCCACCTTTGATAAGATACCAGGGAATATACCACCACGTCCCTCAACTTTTACACGAGGTTCAATTACATCCTTAACCGGCGTTATACGAACACTTTCACCAGGACGAGCTATATCTAAATCAACAGATTTGATTGCATCATCCTCAAAAACAGCTTTTATAAGCTCTTCTTTATTTACATACAATACATTTGCTTCAATTTTTGATTCTGTAGCAAACTGTATATCTTTAATATGAATCTTTCCTAATTCAAGACGCATACCTACTACCTCCCTTTGAGTTAATTTTAATAATATTTTTTAATCATAGCTTCAATATTAGGGATAGTTGCATCATCTTTAGTTACTTCGTCGACTTTGCTCCCATCTTTATATATGGCTAATGTTGGTAAACCTAAAACTTTTTGTTTAATCGCAAGTCTTCTTGCTTTTGTTGTATCTAGAGATGTAAATTTAACTTTATCTCCATATACTTCTGCCAACTTATGAACATCTGGCATAAGAGCTTTACATGGTTCACATCCTTGGCTCCAGAAGTCTACAAACACATATCCTTCTGCTTCCAATACCTCTTGGTCAAAGTTTTCTTTGTTTAGTTCTAACATTTTCTTTTTCTCCTTATGTTATTTTTATTTTTTAAATTTTATTCAAATTTCTCAGCAATATATTTTTCCGCACGAATCGCTGCGACAGCTCCATCCGATACTGCAGTAACCACTTGACGAATATCTTTTTCGCGGCAATCACCCGCTACAAACACACCCTCTACATTTGTTCTAGTATCTTCACCAGCTTTAATGTAGCCATCTTCTGTCATTTCAACTTTTCCTTCGAATAGCTTAGTTTGAGGAATATATCCGATAAAAAAGAATAATCCCATTGTTCCATCTTCTTCGTCAGCTTCAATTACATATTCTTCACCAGTTATTACATTTTTCAATCTAATTGCTTCTAAAATTCCATCCCCAATTGCTTCAGTAACTACAGTATTTCCTAAGATTTCAATTTTCGGATTATTTTTAGCTTTTTCTGCAGTAACTTTTTCACATCGAACATTTTCTTTACGATATACTATAGTCACTTTACGCGCAAATTTAGTTAAGAATAAAGCTTCTTCTACCGCACTATTAGCTCCTCCAACTACATAAACATCAAGCCCTTCAAAAAAGTCACCATCACAAGTAGCACAGTAAGAAATACCTTTACTTTCTAACTCCCTAATTCCTGGAGCATCTAATTTTCTTGGTGAAGCACCTGTCGCAATAATTACTGTCTTAGCAGTATAATCACCACTTACACAAGTAACTACTTTTTCTTCTCCTTCAAGCTCAACATTTAGAACCTCATCTTGTTTGATTTCAGCACCAAAACTCTTAGCCTGTTCAACCATCCTTGCCGTAACACGTGGTCCTGTCGGATCTTCTACCGCTCCAGGATAATTCTCAATCAGGTGAGTAATCGCAGCTTGCCCCCCATTTTTTGATTTTTCAAGAACTAAAGTACTTAACTTAGCTCGTGAAGCATACAATGCCGCTGATAAACCAGCAGGACCTGAACCTATAATAATTACATCATAATGTCTACTCATAATTATTCTCCTTTATTAATTTTTTATAATATTCTATTTATCGCATTTAATATTAAATCATAATCAATGATACTAAAATCATCTTTTACAGCATCTGTCCACTCAGGAACTTTCTTATTATTTCTAAACTTTTCAAATATTGCTACAGCTTCAGAAATTAAATTAATTGAGGCGATATCTAATCCTTCACTTTTTTTAACAATAATACTTCTATATATCGTCTCATTAGGTTTAACACTACCATACAGAGGATGTGTCAAAATCTCATAATTTTCATGTACGTAATCCCTAGCTTTCTTCAAAATATCTATATAACTTATATCAAAATACTCTATCTCTATTCCTCTAAAATTATTATTAATAAATCTCGGATTATTAGTTATTAGTTTCATAACACCTCTCCTTAAAAAATAAAAACAGGAAGAAAGCTAGCTTTCTCTCTGTTGATTTACTTCAGAGTTCTGTCCTAATGTGGTCTTTTTACCTGAGAATTTCATCAATATTTGCCAAATATCGACTTGTACCTTCGGTGCCTTACGTCCTCTCCCACACTACTCTTACAGTATATTTCCTTATATTTTTATTTTATACTATTTCTCAAATAAATAAAAACGTTTTCTTAGGTGACGTTAAAGGTTTCTTAAAATATATTGCTATTTATTCTATTGCAAAAATATAAATTACTTTTGAAAAATATTTAAATTATAAACTTTTAGTTTCAATATATTAAAAAATATATTTGTTTTTTTGATGAATTAATTTTATAAATCTAATTGGCTTTATACTTGAAAATACAGTATAAGTAAGTTATGTGAATATAAATATTAGTAGTAAAATTTGAAAATAATTTAAATATTTTTGTAAAACACGGAAAGTTTTCATTGAAAAATTTACTTATTTTCGTTATACTTAATTTACTACAAATTGAAATTTAATATTTTATAAGGAGACATACCATGAACAATACTAAAAAAAGTTTAATAGCAATATTAATATGCTACTTTTCATGGGGTTTATTCCCTATATACTTCAAATTATTAAAAAATATCGATGCATATGAAGTTTTGACAATGCGTGTTTTATGTTCCTTCATCTTTATGTTTTTGGTAGTAGCAGCTGCAAAAAATAAAAACGCGATTTACACTGAGCTCTCTAATCTTTGGAAAGATAAAAAAGGTTTCTTACTGCTAGTTCTTGCATCATTTTTAATAACAGGAAATTGGCTTACTTATATCATTGCAGTAAATACTAATCACGTACTGGAAGCAAGCTTCGGTTATTACTTAAATCCAATCGTTACGATTATTCTAGCCGTTGTATTTTTAAAAGAAAAACTAACCCGTACACAAACAATTGCATGTTTGTGTGTCGGAGGATCGCTACTCTATTTATTTATATCATTAGGTTCTTTGCCATGGATTTCTATCATGTTAGCATTAACATTTGGACTATACAGCCTATGCAAGAAAAAAATCTTACTTAGTCCGAAAGCAAGCCTGTTTATCGAAACCGCAATAGTTTCTCCTATTGCCCTTATGTATATAAGCTATCTCGCTTCTAATAACGCGATAACGTTCTATAAGTTTGGTCCTACTACCTTAATATATGCATTACTGTCTGGAGTAGTTACTGCTGTTCCTCTTATGTTATTCGCTAAAGGAGCTACAGATATTCCCTTGTACATCCTTGGAATACTTCAATATCTTCCCCCAACAATGCAATTTTTCATCGGAATTTTTGTATACGGAGAAGCACTAAGTATTCAAAAACTAATATCATTCTCTATCATTTGGGTTGCCGTAGCAGTATTTTGCTATTCAGCCATCATCTCTATGAAAAAACAGAGTTTGGTAAGTGAAAGTCTTAAAAAATAAAAATATCTAAAACACAAAAAGCGAAGTTTGATTTCTCAAACCTCGCTTTTTACTTTTATATTAAGCTGCTTTTTTAAGCCCTTTTCGTAACATATCGAATCCTGTAATTACTACTACTACGATAATTAGCCATAACAAGCTATTTAATGATAGAGAAGTAATGAATTGGTATCCAACAATTACCCCAATAATCCCCCCTACAGTCAATCCTATAGTACCTTTTCTTGGGTATAATCCTTCTTTAATAAACTTAGGTGAACCAATCGCCATTAGCGCCGCACAAGATCCCATCATAATTGGGAATGCTGCTTGTGGATTCATTCCTAATAATGAAACCATAGCTAAACATGGTGCATAAAGACCAACTCCTGCCATCATCAATGCTCCAAAAATAAAGTTACCTACAACACCTACTACAAGAGCAATTCCTGTTAAGTGTAATGCAGTATTATTAGCACCAAGAAGTGCTAACCATCCCATTTTACTAGCAAACATAAGTCCTGCAGTTATAAGTAATGCAAATCCCATTACAACTTGAATTTTTTTCTCTGGTAATTTCGTTACTATACGACCACCAATTAAAGCTCCAACAACAGCTGAAACAATCATTGATAATAAAGTAACAGCATCAACTTTTACAGATTGAATGAATAAGAATGCTTCGATTAATACTGGAATAGTGTGACCGATATTTAACGTCCCTGGTAATAATCTATCATTTTTAATAAATCCTGTTACTTTTGCTAATAATGTTGTTGGTGCAAAACTACCAATACCTAATGTATCCATGAAGTCTGTAACGAAACCAATTACAAATCCAACGATTGGATTAGAATCTTCGCCCACTTCACCTTTATTTTTAATAATATCTAACGCCCACATCACTACGAAATATAGTGCTGACAGCCCTAGTAATGTTAATAATATCGTTACTAAGTTCATATAATTTTCTCTCCTATCCTAATAAGAATCCGTATGTTAATGAATCGTCTGGATCGTAAACATAGTTACTAAATCCTAAAATGTAACCAGATCCTGTGATCTCTGGAATAATAGCATCAAATCCTGCTAACTTACGTTCTTCAACGATTCTTCCTTTGAATAAAGTACCTAAAATACTTTCATAAACAAATGGTTCACCTGGTTTCAACTCACCTTTTGCATAAAGTGTAGCCAATTTAGCAGAAGTACCTGTTCCACATGGTGAACGGTCAATATTACCATCTCCAAATACTACAACATTTTTATAAGTTGCTTCTGGGTGAGATGGTTTATCATAAATCTCAACTAAGTCTACAGTTTTAATATGCTCTAAAGTTGGATGTTGAATTTCAATATTCGCATTAATCGCATCACGAATTTTCAATCCAGCTTCTTTTAATTTAGACGCATTTTCAGGTTTAACTTCTAATCCAAGTTGATCTGCTGAAATAATACAGAAGAAACTTCCACCAAATGAGATATCAAATTTAATGTGTCCTACTCCTTCTACATCAAGTTCAACATCGCGTTTATATAAGAATGACTCAACATTTCTAAATGAAACTTCTTTAACTTTTCCAGCATTATCTTTTAATTTTGCAGTTGCATAAATTAAACCAGCTGGAGTTTCTACTACTACTTCTTTTTCAGTTGCGCCTTCTTCAACATCTACCATACCAGTTTCAACTGCTGCCGTAACTGCTGCGATAGTATTGTGTCCACACATATTTAAGTAACCACCAGTATCCATAAATACTAATCCAAAATCAGCTTCTTCTTTTGTTGGTGGCAATAAGAATGCTCCAAACATATCTTGGTGCCCACGGGGCTCAAACATTACTGATTTTCTAACATCATCTAAGTGATCGATAAAATATTGTTTTTTCTCAACCATATCTTTACCAGGAATTTTCGGAATTCCTGCAGTAACTAAACGAGCAGCTTCCCCTGCTGTATGTGTATCAATAACTGAAATCATTTTATTTAGTTTCATAATAACTCACTCCTCAATTTTATTTATTGTTATTTGCATCTTGTCTCATTTTTAACTTTAATAATGCTAATGCTTTTCTAGCATCAGTATAATCAATATTGTTTTGACAAACTATTTCTGTTTCTATACCTTCTTCAGACTTGTTAAAGTCTAAAACAAACTTCGTGTATTGATTTTCTACTACGAATTTATGTTTCCCCATAAATTTTAAACCTACTATAGAAATTCCACGTTCTCCTATTTCAAACATAGTATTCGCATAATCGACATCACTATTCCCCCAACCGTCTGCTGAGATTATAGCTCCATCAGTTCTCATCGCTTCTAACCATGTTGCCGTTCGCCATCCTACTAGATGTTTCAAGCGATTATCCTGTGGTGTTCCCACTACAATTACCCCTTGGAAATCAATATCAGGATCTTCTGCTAATGTATCTAGTAAAGGATCTCTAAAGTGGTGTAAACTTGTTTCTTTTGTAGATGGTCCAATCCCCATAATAACACCTCTTCCTATACCATAGCTCTTATCGCACCATCGCGATATTCATTAGCTGTAAGTAGCACTGGCATATTATTCATATCTATAATTGAAATACCCTTATCTATTCCACTTGGTTCTACTGGAAATAGTTGATTGTCATACATCATCCCTTGCCCAGCAACTTCTTTCACTAGAGCCACTTTAGGTTTACCAGGATTTTTCGGATTATAAAACTCATGAACTTCATCTGCATCGCGTCCACTAAGAACCTTCATTACTTCACGTATATTTTGTAAATACACATCCGATAGCTCAAAAATAGAAAATGCTAAAGCTCTATCAAAATCCACATCTGGTTTAATAATAACATCTATATGTATTAAATAATCACTATCTGCCGGAGACCCCGCTTTATTTAATACAAGCTGCTCTTGTAAAATACCTTCAGACGAGCCAAATTCATGCATTTGTTCTCCTTTAGTATTTGCTCCTGTTAAAAGCATATATACTCCTGTTAAAGTATGCGTTATACCCTCACCAATTCTTCCTAATACTTTCGTAGATATTGGTACTATATCCATTATAGTATTTACATAAAAATTATGTTCACGAGGTTTTATTATCTTAACCTCCACACTTTCAAAAATATTCTTATCATATTCAATTTCAGTCGGAATAATAAGCTCATTATTTTCAATCTTCACTTTTCTTCCTAAAGCAACATTTTTCATATGGAATGCTTTAATTTGCAATTTCTCTTTTGACATAACCATCAATCCCTTACTAATTATTATCTGCAATAATACAGTTGTAAGTTGTTTACTAGTACAGATTTTTGTTAAAAAGAAGAGGGACACCCGTCCCTCTTCTGATATTTCTCCTACACGTGAGCAATATACTCAAATGGAAGAGGAACTATTTTACCTGAACTTGGTATTTTAATTAGTTGCTCTAATGTTGCTTTTAGAATTTGTGTTTGTTGCTCAACATTGTTTGGTTCCCCAGCATTAGCACCCATTGGTACAAGTGGTGCAACGGCTCTAGGAGTACCGTTTTGACGCACTACTGGAGGTAGTGCTGCTATTAAGATTGTTGGAATACCTGCTTCCTCAATTGCTCTCTGCACGATCACGGCAGTTCTGTGACAAGTACCTCAACCAGCAGTTAAAATAACTGCATCAACATTTTCTTCTTTTAATTTTTTAGCAATCGCTGGTCCTGTAGAGTTTGTGAAAGCTTCTTGGTCTCCACCACCACCCATGAAACCATAGTGGAATTCTGCTACGCTACCGATGAATCCTTCTTTTGCAAGTTCGTGTAATCTATCGATTGGGAACATACAGTTGATGTCTCTGTTAGCATCAGCGTTATCGTATCCACCATGTGATACCATAAGATCTGTACTGTGAGCAGTATCTGGGATTTCACGGAATGTAGTATCCCCTGCTAAGTTAAATCTTTTATCTGTTTTTAAGTGAACTCCTGCAGCTGTAGCTAATGCTACTTTCATATCTTTTAACTCTTTAGTTACTGGAGCCCAAACTGGTTTTGGTGTAATAGGTACAAAAATTTCTGATTGTAGACCTTCAAATATCGTTAATGACATTCTAAATTCTCCTTCCTACTATTCTTCATTTAGTCTGTTTTTTACTTCTTCTTGTAATTTTTTTGTGTTTAATATTGCATTTACATAATGTTCGTCAGGTTCTTCGTTAATAACTTCTGGATAACTTAGTAAAAATGCTACCTCTTGGCCAATTTTTACCGGATAATCAGAAATTAACATTCTCATAGGAATTTTAAATTGCCCCAAGCGTCCTTTAATGTCTATCGTAACGCTAGCATCGTTATGATCAACTATAACCCCTTCGAACACTCTTTCTGTAGATGCATATTTTAATTTTTCAATCATAACTTACTTCCTATCCTCTTTAAAAATTAATCTTCTTTTTCGTAGATTTCTTGACGTTTTTTAGATTTTGGTAATACTTGTTCGTTATCAAGTAATTCTACTTTTTGTCCTGTAGTTTTTTCAATAACTTCTACGTTATTTAATTTAACGTTAGGATTCCATTTTCTTTCTGCTTTTTTAATTGTTCCGCCACCCATTTGTGTTTTAAGCATTGCTAAAGCACGGATAGCATCTTCTTTACATAATGTATTGTTTGAAAGAATTTCGTTTTCAATACCTTGTTTAGATTTATTGTTATCAACCATAGCTGTCATGTATTCGTTACCTACTACAAGGGCACCTTGCACTGCTGAGTAAGTCATACCAACTACTGATACTCCACGTTTACCGATTTCTTCAATGTGAGAAGCAAAATCGATGTGGTTGTTACCAAATCCTTCAGTTGTTACGATAGCACCATCGATGTCCATCGCTTCAATTGTCATACCTACACGTTTAGATACATAGAATTTTTCTGAGTTAGCTTGAGGTGATCCAACTAATAACACCCCTACTAAGTCGATTTCTTCATCAGCCATTGCTTCAAGTACTAATGGTTCACGGTAGTAGTGACGAGAAGTTTCTTTAGAAGCTGGTCCGATACATGTTAATGCGTGGATACCACCATCTAAGATTTCTGTTGGTGCAAGCATTACTGGTAAGTTACCAAGGTCAACGTTTGGTTTAGCACCAAGTGTTCCTACTGGTTCTACTGGTAAAATTAAGTTATCGTGCATTGCACCTTGTCCCATGATTTCTTTAACAATTAATACTTTTTTGTTTCCTGGGTGACGATATTGTTCAATATTAATGTTTCCAACTACTAGGCTTTCATCATCTAATTCTTTAAGAGCTTTACGAATTTCTTCTGTAATGTGGTCGAATGCTTTGTGAGCTGCTAATGGTCCTGGACGTTCCATGTTAGCCCCTGCTTTGATTGTAACTTGACCTTTAATGAAGATTTCACCTTTATCTGGAGCTCCTGGACGACCCCACATAATATTACGTTCTAATTCACCTTCAGAAGAACCGAATTCCCCGATTTGAACTCCGTTAGCATCAGTTCCTGTAAGAACCATTACTACACCTTTAAGTTCACGAGTAACACCGTGTCCGATTTCTCCTTCTTCTTTTACAGCGATTGGTTGAACGTCCATGATTGTTTCACTGTAAGTGTCATATTTATCAGGAGTGATAATTTCTAATTTAACACTTTCTACTAAAGCTTCAGATTCAGCAGCTTCTTTACATAAATCTTCAGCTGTTCTTAAAACTAAAGTTGTTCCTTTAATTTCTGTTTTTTCACCAAATTCTACTTTATCAATTTTGTAGTGTTTAGTGTGTAGAGAACGGATAAACTTAGGTTCTCCAACATGTTTTTCTTCCACTTTAGCTGATGCTACTGGTTCAACTTTAGCTACTTCAACAGCTTTAGCTTCCACTGCTTGAACTGGGGCTTGAGCTGCTGGTGCTACTGTTTGTCCAGCAATAGCTGATAATGGAATTTCAAGGTTAATATTTTCACCTTTTCCGATTTGTAGTCTGAATACTCCTGCAGGAGCTTGTGTTTGTACTACCGGCGTAACCGGAGCTACAGACGCAACTGGTGCGTTTACTTCAGCTACCACTTCTTCTACTACTTCTTGTTTTTCTTCTACTTTTTCTTCTCCACCTTGTACGGCATCAATGATACCTGGTGTGATAGGTATTAGAGCATCTGTTGTTTTTAATAATTTAGCTCCTAATACTTGTCCGATTGTTAATGCATCGTCTGGGAATGATAGTAAACCTGAATCTACTAAATCATCGAATAATCCTGGATCTTCTAAGTTTTCTGGACTAATTACGATCCCTTCCTCAGCTCTGCAACAAAATACCGCTTTATCATTTAAGTGCTCTTTTGCAGTTTCTACTGTAATTGACATTACTTCTAACCTCCAACTAATTATTTATTTTTATGTAATTCTAAGCTTTTATAGCTTCTGTATAAATGATGGTCAGTGGCACGAAGTACATGATCGGTACTATGATAAACTTTTACTCCTAACCTAGGAGCTACACCTGTCACGGTGTTAGTTCAATCTTGACAAGTACCAGTAATGACTGCTTTCGCACCATCTTTTTTCATTTTCAATACTTTTTCCGCTTGTCCTGGACAAATACCAGGTAATTCGCAACGTAATCTTCCATTTTTATCAGGTTTCATACGTTTACACATTTGAACAGATACTACTTCTGCACCCATTCCATCAGCTATTTGTCTCAAGCGTTCTTCTTGTGCTCCACATTCACAAATAAGTATTCCTACTTTTTCTTTTTCTTGCGGATATGGCATTGCTACAAGTAATCCACCCGTAGTTTTATTAATAGGCTCTGTTTCTAATGCAGGTCGTCCTGTAAACGGTCCGCCTCTCACGATTTCTCCATGTGGATGGATGTAACCACCAGCTTTTTCTATAAAGACACTTATTGGCAATCCAATTGGGACATCTAAGAAGACATCCGGATTTTGTACACGTCCGCCAACAGTAATATCTTTATCAATCAGTGGTTTATCTTCCTCAATTGCTTCAACTATGCGTTTAATAGTTTCCACATTCGATATAATCGCATTTGCTTCTAGTGGCAATTGACCTGGTTTTAAAACTACACCAAGAGTTTCTCTTACGATAACTCTTTCGTCACCAGCAGGGTACATATTAGGTAAAATTTTAATGCTAATATTAGGTTCATCCTTACACGCTTTACCTAATGCTAGCATTGCTTTTCGATATTTCGTTTTAATAGCAATGTATCCCTCTTTCGCACCAGTTAATTCAACTATGTATTTTAAACCTCTAACTAAAACTTCTGGATGTTCTTCCATGAATTTTACGTTGTGACCTAAGATTGGTTCACATTCTGCTGCATTAGCAATAACGTATCCTCCAGGAATTTGTGCGGATAGTTTGATTCCTGTAGGGAATCCAGCACCACCCACTCCAACGATACCAGCATCTTTAATCTTTTGGAGTTTATCATCAGTTTTCTCTAATCTTACATAATCATCAGTTTGTTCTTTATCCAATTTAACGACTATTTCCATATCGTTAACTTCTTCTACTACACCTGATAAACTAGTGTGAATATTTGCTCCTAACCCATTGGGGGTTGCAACAAGTTGACCACGTTTAACATGATCACCTACATTTACAATAGGTTGACAAGGCCCACCGACGTGCTGCTTAAGTGGAATATTGATTTTTTCAACATTAAACTCTAACATACCTTTTTCCTCCTTTCTTTAGAATTTGTTTACAAGCAGTAGTTCTAAACTTCTACTACAATTATTGTATAACAGTATGTTGAATTTTGTAAAGAGGAATATTATTAAGTATTTCACAATTTAATAAATTTTTTTATATAAATTTACCACTTTTTTTAGTAATTGTTTATATTAACATATTCTATATCTAACTTTTTTAAAATTTTTATTTAATCAAATTATCTCCAATTGAAATGCGTTATCGATTAGATTGATGTGATATTTAATAGTGATGTATACATTTACATGAAGTTTCTCAAGATATTTATTTAGAGTATTTTTTCCTATTCGTTTATTTCTAAATTCCATTATATAAAATATCATCGATTTAATTATAGGAAACAACTAAATTTACATATGTAATCAAATACGAATATATATGTTGATTTTATATTAAATATAGATTCCGAACTTCTTATATTACGAGTTTAATTATTGATTGTATTATAAAAGATGAATATACAAATTCCAAAAATTATTATTACAGAGAAAATAAAAAACTTATCCATATTTCTACGGATAAGCTATTTTTATAATATTTTCCATGATTTATACTCTGTTTTTTCTAGTAAACAACTATCATTCATTACTTCTTGTTTTAATTTCAGAAGAAGGGGAGAAGCATTATTAATATTCAATTCACCAATCGAAACCCAACAAGCTCCTTTAGAATCATTTCGTTCAGAATCAACAAAACTCGAAACATTTTTTTGATATTGTTGCTCTATTCTAACATCATAAAATGCCATGATATGATGTACCGTGCAGTTAATCTCCTCAACAAATACATCATAAACTCTACAATTTCCATAAGTTTTAACATTATAACCAGTTTCTTCTAAATACTCCCTTATTAAAGTTTCTGTGAGACCCTCATATTCTTTTTGACTACCTCCTGGTAAATCATATCTATTCTTATAAGGCCCTCTAGCCTTTTTAATACATAAGACCATATCATCCCTTAAACATACTCCGTACACTCCAAAATAATTAACAATCATAATGCCTCCTAAATAAAAAAACGGTAGTGACTCAAAAATCATGATTTCAGAAAAATCAATTTTGTCGAGTCAACCCCGTTTAATCTTTATTATTCTAATTCTGCTAATTTTTGTTTTAAATAAGGTACTAACTCATCTTTAAGATCACTCTTAAGAGCAAAATCAATCGTTGTCTTAACGAACCCAATTGTCTCACCTACGTCATAGCGTTTCCCTTGAAAATCATATGCATAAACATTTTCTTCTTCATTTAGCATTTGAATAGCGTCTGTTAATTGGACTTCTCCACCAACTCCCACTTGTTTCTTAGCTAGGTGCTTGAAAATTCCTGGATTAAGAACGTATCTTCCCATAATTGCTTGGTTAGACGGTGCAGTCCCCGGCGCTGGTTTCTCCACAAATTTCTCTACTTCATATAAATATCCATCTTGTCCTTTAGGCGCAATAACACCATATCTGTGAGTTTGATCTTCTGGAACAGTTTGTACTCCGATTACTGAACATCCTGTTTCCTCAGCTTTATCAATAAGCTGTTTAATCGCTGGATACTCATCATTAATTACAACATCATCCCCTAATAATACAGCAAATGGCTCGTCACCTATAAAGCTACGCGCAGTTAAAATTGCATCTCCTAACCCCGCCATCTCTTTTTGACGCACATAGTGAATATTAGCAAGCTGAGTAGGATATTTCACCTTTTTTAATAATTCTAACTTGCCTTTATTTTCTAATTCAACCTCTAATTCTACATTTCTATCGAAGTGATCCTCAATAGCTCTTTTTTGTTTACCAGTTACAATAATAATATCTTCAATTCCAGCCTTAACCGCTTCTTCTACAATATATTGAATAGTAGGAGTATCGATAATTGGAAGCATTTCTTTTGGTAATGCTTTTGTCGCAGGTAAGAATCTTGTTCCATATCCTGCAGCTGGAATAATAGCTTTTCTTACTTTTTTCATATATTCACCTATTATTTCTTTTCTTAAATTTGACAACCTTATAATAACATATTTTTCTTTATTTGGCAAATCTTCATTATTATTTCAAACTATATATAAAACATAATCTATACTTCTGAAATACATTTTTAATAATAAAAAGCCTAATATTACGTTTTTTATTAATTTACTCTTGCTATATATCGTTGATTTTCGCACATTTATCAAACAATATAAAGGAGTAACTCAAAAATTGATTTCTTAGTAATCACGATTTTTAAATCACTCCTAATTCTTGTAGTTTTTATCTAGTATTTATCGCCTGAACAACTACATTTGCTGTTTGTTCCTTACCATTTCTATAATATGTTACCTTTACAGTATCTCCAATCCTAGATTTTTCAAATAGATACTTTCTAACTGCGGCAACATCCTTAACATCCTCACCATTCAATTTAGTAATGATATCATATTTTTCTAAACCTGCTTGGGCAGCTGGCGTACCGTTCTCAACAGTTTTCACCACAACACCTTGTTTTCCGTTAAAATTCAATTGTGATTTCAAAGCATCATTATCTACAGTATTTACAGAAACTAATTGTACCCCTAAGGCAGGACGAAGTACTTTACCAGATTGTTCAAGTTGTTCAGTAATTAACTTAACCTCATTTGAAGGAATACCAAACCCAATTCCCTCAGCACTTACATTAGCTGTTGCTTGAGCAATTTTTGACTCATTAATACCAATAAGTTTACCTTCATTATTAATCAACGCTCCACCACTATTCCCCGGATTTATAGCCGCATCCGTTTGAATAACAGTTTGATTCCAGTCATTTCTTCCATCTTTATCAATATCCATAGGAATTTGTCTATTTACAGCAGAAACAATACCTTTTGTAACAGTATTAGATAAGTTAACATCTAAAGGCGAACCGATAGCAAACGCAGTTTCACCCACAGCAATCTTATCACTATCAGCAAAATCCATTGTTGTAGTTACATTTTCAGCACTTATCTTCAATACCGCAAGATCAGTCCAAACATCAGTACCAACAAGTTCTGCATTAACACTAGTTCCATCACTTAAAATAACAGCCAACTTCTTAGCTCCATTAATAACATGATTATTAGTTACAATATACGCCGTATTTCCTGATTTTTTATATATAACACCACTTCCACTAGAAGCAGCTTTTAAATCACCAGAATTACTTGATTCAGATTTTCTAGAATTCCCACCTAAAATTGATTCTAAGTTGTTATTCGAATTGCTTTGATAGTTTACAATTGAAACAACGGCATCCTTAGCTTTTGATATGGCATTTACAGTAGTCTGTTGATTATCTTTATCTTCTTTTGTTACAGTCACTGTCGAATTTAACGCCTTCCCAGTACCCATTACAGACTGCACACCAAAAACACTAGTAGCACCAAGAGCAAACGCTGCAAATACTGTTAAAAACAATTTTCCATAATTAGGATCCGAAGTAACCACCCTACCAGTAGTCTCTCCCTGATAATTCTCAGAGTTATTAAATTGTGTATTATCTATATTATCATAACTTTGATAGTTATTATATTCATTATAGTTGTGTTGACTATCAAAATTTTGTAGTTCTCTATTTTCCTGATTGTTTTTTCTATTTTCCATAAGTAAGAATCCTCCTTTTAATTCTTTACTAAATATTTAAAAGTCTATCGACTCTGTCTAGTCATATTCTTATAATATCAATACCAACTTAAACGAAGTTTAAAGAAATATATAAATACAATTAACATTATTTACAATTCACTAATTTAATTTACTATTAATTACCAAAAAGCGTAAAAATCTTAACTAATCAAATTACTCATAAAAATCTTTGAGTAATTATAAATTAAAACCATATCCATCCATCTTTCTAAAAGAAACACAACTAAGATACTGTAGTTATTAATAATATCTAATAGAGATATAAATTTCTAAACTTTATATCATTAATTATTTATCACCTTGTTTATAATTAATCTTAATGTTATAATCCTATATATAGATTATATGAAAAAAATAAGAAGGATGCAACATTTGTTGCTCGGTAAGAGAGATATATGAAAACTAAAAGATACATTACATTAGCTAGCATACTTGCTCTAATTTTCACTTTTCTATACACATTTAATATAAACTTTGATCTCAATAAACAGTTAAACCTTGCTAACTTAGCAATTATATTAGTTGTTTTAATTTTATGGGTGTTATCTGGTTATATGTTATTAATTAAAGATATTTTTAAAATCACAGAAAATGAACGAAATGGAATCACCTTAGTCTTGGTATTATTAGCAATTATATTTTTCTACTATAATCCATTTCCAAATCCAGAAAGTTTTTACATTACTTTACCAAGAATAATATATTTTATTCTAACAATAATAATATTTTTCCTGCTTATTATTGCTTTTTGGAAAGAAAATCTTACCCCTCTAATATCAGCAATCTTTATTCCATTCAGTGTTCAAAGCTACTTAGTAAATATTAAAGAAATTACACAATACACAAGCTACACTCTGTATGTAATAATTTTCTTTATAGCTATAGCTTACATATTAAATTACTTTAGAGGAAAATAAAATTAGAGTTGCAGATTTAGTGCACAAAATAAATTCATTAAATACAAAACAAAAATCTTCAAACATACAGTTCAAAATATGTTTGAAGATTATTTTTTATACTAACACTATATACTTTTTACAGATATCTGCAAAGAAACTTTGAACATCCCCTGCTTTTAACATAGCTTCTTGTTCTTCATCTACAATATAGTTATCGCTAGCTTCCATAACCGCAAGAAGCCTCTTAAAAGTATCAGCAAATAATGCTTCATCTTCATTTAGCAGATAATTAAAATTCTGTTCAGCAAAAAACGGAACAAATACCTCTCTAAAGGCGCCTTGACGAATTCTTCCGATAAGTTTCTCACCACTCGCAGTAACGAATAAATCACCTTGCTTTTCTACAAATTCCTTCGCTTTAATAAAACTAGAAAATATTTGGAATCCTTCCGCTTCTTGATACTCTCGAAAAACTGGTATTTTAAGTCCTTGCTCCTCAAAAAGATTTTTATCAATTATTACAAAAACCTCTTCTAAATTCCAAAATTCCTTCGCTATATAATAAAATGCTACACGCCATCTACTATCACTCTTAGGCAACCTCTTAAATGTAGCTACTTGTTCAACTAATTTAATATCTTTTTCCAATATTTGTTCCTCTATTCTCTATCAATTTAATCTAATTGAATTATCGTTCCTATACGCTTTGGAGTAGCATTATCCAACCTATATGAAAAGAATTTATCATTATCTCTTACCGTACAGAAATCAATAATTTTAATATTATCTTCTAGTATACCACATTTTTTCAATAATTCTTTATTCAATTGCCATAAATCTAAATAATATTTACCATCATTTTCTTTATAATAATCTTTCACTTCTAAAACTGCAAATTTTTCAATTAGATCATGAGAAACTTCATAGTTATCAACACTAATCGATGGACCTATAATAACCTTAATATTCTCTACCTTACAACTATACTTATCTATCATTATATTTACCATTTCCCCGGAAATATTCGCATACGTTCCACGCCATCCTGCATGAGCTAAGGCAACAACTCCTTGCTTCTTATCATAAAAAATAACAGGCACACAATCAGCAGTAAAAATTAACAGAGGTGTCGCTTGTAAACTAGTAATTAAACCATCAGCTTCCTTCCCATTGTCAGTAATATCAGCTTTTGATAAAACAATACGAACATCGGCTCCGTGCACTTGAATATTATAAACTATATTATTATGGTTAAATCCATATTTATCAGCGAAGTTTTTCATATCTTCACTACTCTTAGCATCAACACTCCTATTAGTAAATGCTATTTTTATATTATCATCATTAAATAAATATCCGTCAACTATCTCTCGCATGACGACCTCCTAAATTAATTTTTTTAATGTATAATTCCATACTATTTTATCTACAACATTCCAAATTTATTAATTTTAGAAAACACTAAAATAATTACAGTATATAAAAATCGTAAATATCCACATAAGATACTTACGATATTAACATTTTTAATTCTAGTAATAGCGAACGAACGAGGCTAACACATAACCCTTACCTTATATATAATGGTATTTACGTTCGACTTACTGTTACTACAATCATAATATCATATTTAGGTACTAAACTCAATTATTATATTCTTTCTATCCATTTTTTAGGAGACATAACAAAACTATTAAGACCTACTTCACTTCTAAACTGGTCGAGTTCGACCAGTTTAAAATCTAGATTATTCATCTTCTCCCAAGCCCCTAAAAACTCTATAGTATTCCTATTTCTTAGCCAATTTTTTTATAATATCAGCAGGATTCTCCGAGTCTTTATATCTTGCAATATCAGTTAAACTAATATAATCTGTATTCGAAGTTAATAATGCAATTTCATTACCATTAGCTTTAATTTTTACCATTTTATAATCCTTCCTTTATATTTAATTATAACTTTTTAATATTTAATGTTTTTTTATCATATAAAACTTACAATATAACTACACTCTTCTATCGACCAATCTCATAACTTGATTCTTCTCTCAACTAATTATACTATATCTATTTTAAAATTTAAATAAATAGAAGTCCATACTCCACTATCTAAACTTCCATTCTACCAAACAAAATAGGAATCTGAAAAACGTATATCTTTCAGACTCCTATTTAATATTTATCTTATTCTTCTACTAGATCTAAGTAAACTTTTTTACTAAATGTTGTTGAATTTAATACAGTACGAATTGCGTTAATTACTGTACCCTTCTTCCCTATAATGCGTCCACAATCTTCTGGGTGCACTGTTAAAATGTAGTGTTCACGTGCATTTTTAACGAATTTTTCGATTTTAATCTCATCTTTATGCTCAACAATTTCACTAACAATACTATAAATTAATTCTTCCATGTCTCTCTCCTTATTTAGCTACGATATTAACTAATCTTCCAGGAACAACAATTACTTTCATAACTTGTTTTCCTTCAATTAATTCTTTTACTTCTTCATTAGCTAGAACGATTTGTTCTAATTCAGCAGGCGTTAAATCTTTCTTAACGTCTAATTTAGTTTTAACTTTACCCATAAGTTGAACTACAATTTCTACAGTATCACTTACAAGTTTGCTTTCATCAAATGTTGGCCATGGCACATAAGAGATTGACTCTGTGTTACCATAGATTTCCCACATTTCTTCTGCTAAGTGCGGTGCAAACGGTGCAAGAAGTTGGATAAATCCTAGTGCATATTTACGAGGAATGTATTCAGCTTTATAACAATCATTTATGAACACCATAAGTTGTGAAATAGCTGTGTTAAATCCTAGAATTTCAATATCTTCTGACACTTTCTTAATAGTATAGTTATAGCTTACTTCTAATTCTGAATTATCTTTGTCTTGAACCTTATCATTTACTTTTCCAGTTTCTTCATCAACGAATAGACGGTATACCCTATCTAAGAAACGACGAGATCCATCAAGCCCATTTTCACTCCATGCGATTGAAGCATCTAGTGGTCCCATAAACATTTCGTAAACACGTAATGTATCAGCACCATGTGATACAATAATATCATCAGGATTTACTACATTCCCTTTAGATTTAGACATTTTCTCAGGACGACCATCTTTACCTTCAGCAAGAATCATACCTTGGTTGAATAGTTTTTGGAATGGTTCACGACTCGGTACTAAACCTAAATCATAAAGTACTTTGTGCCAAAAACGAGCATATAATAAATGAAGAACTGCGTGTTCAGCACCACCGATATATACATCTACAGGTAGCCAGTATTTTAATTTTTCTGGATCTGCGAACATTTCATCATTGTGTGGATCGATGTAACGTAGGTAGTACCAACAAGAACCAGCCCATTGAGGCATTGTGTTAGTTTCACGTTTACCTTTTTTACCAGTCTCAGGATCTACTACATTTAACCACTCTTCGATATTAGCAAGTGGAGATTCTCCAGTTCCTGATGGTTTAATATTATCTGTTTCTGGAAGTAATAATGGTAATTCACTATCAGGTACAGTAGTCATAGTACCATCTTCCCAGTGGATAATTGGAATTGGTTCTCCCCAGTAACGTTGTCTTGAGAATAACCAGTCACGTAGTTTATATGTAACCTTACTACGTCCAACTTTATTTTCCTCTAAGAATCCAATAACTTTTGCGATAGCTTCTTCGTTATTTAATCCATTGATGAAATCAGAGCTGATGTGTTTACCATCACCGTAGAACGGTACAACAACTTCACCATTATCTTCGATAACAGCTTTAATCGGTAAATTAAACTTAGTCGCAAATTCATAGTCACGCTCATCGTGAGCAGGAACAGCCATAACAGCCCCAGTTCCATAACTTGCTAGAACGTAATCTGCAATCCAAAGTTCTACTTTTTCACCATTTACAGGGTTAATCGCGTAAGCTCCTGTGAATACACCTGTTTTATCTTTATTAAGGTCTGTTCTTTCAAGGTCAGACTTACGTTTAACGATATCAAGATACTCCTCAACAGCAGCTCTTTGCCCTTCAGTAACGATTTCTTCTACAAGTTTGTGTTCAGGCGCAAGTACACAGTAAGATACACCAAACACAGTGTCAGCACGTGTAGTGAATACTGTGAATTCTTTATCAGTTCCTTCGATTTTGAAATCAATCTCAGCACCGACAGATTTTCCAATCCAGTTACGTTGCATAGCTTTAAGACTTTCTGGCCAATCAAGAATATCTAAATCAGCAAGAAGTTTTTCAGCATACTCTGTAATTTTAAGAACCCATTGACGCATTGGACGACGCTCTACAGGGTGTCCTCCACGCTCAGATTTACCATCAATAACCTCTTCATTAGAAAGTACTGTTCCTAATGCTGGACACCAGTTTACAGGTACTTCATCAACATAAGCAAGTCCTTTTTCATAAAGTTTTTTGAAAATCCATTGTGTCCATTTATAGTAGTTAGGATCTGTTGTATTTACTTCACGATCCCAATCATAAGAAAATCCTAATTCTTTAATTTGGCGACGGAAAGTGTCGATATTAGTTTTTGTAAAATCTCTTGGGTCATTACCAGTATCTAATGCATACTGCTCAGCAGGTAAACCGAATGCATCCCATCCCATAGGGTGAAGTACATTGTATCCATTCGCTCTTTTGTATCTACTTAAGATATCAGTAGCTGTATACCCTTCTGGGTGACCAACGTGCAGTCCAGCTCCTGATGGATAAGGGAACATATCTAATGCATAAAATTTTTCTTTTGTATGATCATCTAATGTTTTAAATGTCTTATTTTCATCCCAATATTTTTGCCATTTTTTCTCTATAACTCTGTGGTTATATACCATAATTTAAGCACACTCCTTCGCTTTCAAGTTCTCTAAGTTATAGTATACCAATTTTAACGATTTTTATCAACAACTGTTATAACTTAATACAAAAATAATTCAATATTTCTCTCTTATTTCATATATCACATTAATTTTTTATAAAAATAAACTTATAAAATATCAACTTTCTAATCGTTATATTTTTTCAATACGCTTCTCATTTTCATCTATTTTTTCATATCAGCACTTATAAAAATACAAAAAACGCCTCAAGAATCTCGATTTTCATAAATCATGATTCCTGAAGCATCTTCTTTAATATCTAATTATCCAATAGCTACAAATGATCCACCGATATTAGTATCATACGGATCAAGACTTCTTTGGTTCCAGATAGTATTAATATCATACCATCTTCCAGTAGTATTGACATTATCCGGGTCCATCGCCTTAGTCTTACCACCACTATATCCACTTAAAATGATAGCGTGCGTTATTCTACCTTTAGCGAAAATACCATTACCTACAGTTGCAAATACAGGTTTTCCACTTTGTAAAGCAGCGATAAGTTGCTCTTTAGTTGTAATAACAGTGTGTTTATATCCATATGCATTAATTGCATAAACTGCACCTTTACCAGATGTTCCTAGTCCACCTACGTTCATCTCATTTGTGTTGTTGTAAATAGTATCAGCAACAGCTGTAGGAAGAACTTTTTGTCCTAAACCATTGAATACCATAGCTAGTGATGTAGGTACACATCCACTTTGTGCCATAGTTCCAATACCATATTTTCTACTACCCCAACGGTAATCACCTTGGTATATTGTGGCATATTTAAAGCTGGTGTATTCTTATCTTCCTTAGCGTAGTTTGGTACCCATTTACCACTTGAATCTACGTAGTAACGTCCGTTATCTACCCATGCACTTTTAGCCATTCTTCCATCGGCACCTAACCAGTAGTTTCCTACCCATTTGTTACGAGCTAATGAACCATCTTTTTCGTAATAATACCATTCTCCACCATTACGTTTTTGCCATCCTAATTCATCGTTAAGAATAACTTTTTTCTTAATTGATGGGTCTTTTTTACCATTTTTGTCAACATAGAAACGATCGTTGTCTACCCAGTTTTCAGTTACCATCTTACCGTCTTTATCTACCCAGTAAGTGTCCCCAATCCATTTATTGCGAGCTAATGTACCGTTTTGTTCATAATAATACCATGTATTATCTGCTTTCACCCAACCATGTTTTTTCTCTACTGGTTTTGGTGCTTCTTGTTTCTTAGCATCTTTATCCCATAGTCCAGTACTTCCTACATAGTAACGTCCGTTATCTACCCATGCATTAGTTGCCATTTTCCCGTCTGCACCTAACCAGTAGTTTCCTGCCCATTTGTTTTTAACTAGTGTTCCATTCTCATAGTAGAACCAAGCATTGTTTTCTTTTACCCAACCTTGTTTCTTAACCGCTGGTTTTGGTGCTTCTTGTTTCTTAGCATTTTTATCCCATAGTCCAGTACTTCCTACATAATAACGTCCGTTATCTACCCATGCGTTAGTTGCCATTTTTCCATCTGCATCTAACCAGTAGTTTCCTATCCATTTGTTTTTAACTAATGTTCCATTCTCATAGTAGAACCAAGTGTTATTTTCTTTTACCCAACCTTGTTTCTTAACCGATGGTTTTGGTGCTTCTTGTTTCTTAGCTCCTTGTACCCATGCTCCGTTACCACCTACATAGTAACGTCCATTATCTACCCATGCGTTAGTCGCCATTTTTCCATCTGCACCTAACCAGTAGTTTCCTATCCAAGCATTTTTCACAGTACGTCCTTGTGCATCTAAATAATACCACGTAGCTCCAGTTTGTACCCAACCTTGTTTAGTTACAGTTGCTAGTTTGGCTGGTGTTGTAGCAGCTTTTTGAGCATTTTTCACCCATGCTCCATCTTTTCCTACATAGTAGCGTCCGTTATCTACCCACGCATTCGTTACCATTTTTCCGTCTGCACCTAGCCAATAATTACCTTCCCAGGTATTTCTTGCTAATGTTCCATTTTTATTATAAAAGTACCATGTATTTCCACTCTTAACCCAACCTTGAGCTGCTAGAGCGTCGTTACTAGCTACCGCATTTACTGCGATTGGAGTTGCTAATACTGTAAGTACTCCTAATCCTAATTTCACGCTGTTTTTTGTCATAATATTTCACCTCAAAAAAGTTCCTTATTTTTTATAAATATCACACTTTATTATACACTAATTTACTCTTATTTTCAAGGAAATTCAACCCACATTTTACACATAAAACGACTCAAAAATACGATTTAATACAATCCTATTTATAGAGTCGCTTTATATGTTTTATTAACCAACCAATGTATTTCATCAAAAGGCATATATAAACATTTATCTATATAATTTCTCAATCTACCTATAAGTCGGCTATTACGTATATCCTATTTATAGTATGCTATAATTCCGTCAACAATACCATTAGCTAAACGATCTTGATATTCACTTGTTCTAATTTTGCTTAATTCTTCTGGATTATCTAAGAATCCTAATTCAACCAATATTGAAGGGATAGAAGTTTCACGAAGAACCGCAAACGATGCACATTTAACTCCTCTATCACTAGCCCCTGTTTGGTATAATAGATTTTGTTGTACTTTTAATGCTAATTTCTTACTCTTTTCTAATCTTTCAGGATTATTATGATTAGCTTGGTTTATCTTAGATGGTATATCAGCTTGAGCTTGGTAATAATACGTTTCAATACCACGAGCAACACCTCTACCACCTGAATTGAAGTGAATACTTAATAACATATCCGCACCAGCATTATTTGCTTCTTCTGCACGATCTACTAAGTCCACATCTTTATCGGTATTTCTACTTGTTAATACTGTGAATCCTAAAGAAGCAAGTTTACTACTTACTTTATTATAAACACTTAGAGTTAAGTCTTTTTCTCTCACACCTTGACTAATAGCCCCAGTATCACTTCCTCCGTGACCTGGATCAAGGAAAATAGAACGCTTAGTATTCTTATCTCTCGATGCATCTTTCACCCAAGCACCATTACTTCCTACATAGTAACGTCCGTTGTCTACCCATGAGTTAGTTACCATTTTTCCGTCTGTTCCTAGCCAGTAGTTTCCTGCCCATTTATTTCGTGCTAACGTTCCATTTTCATCATAGTAATACCAGTCACTTCCTGATTTTACCCAACCTTGTTTCTTCTCTGCTGGTTTTGGCGCTTCTTGTTTCTTAGCATTTTTATCCCATAGTCCATTACTTCCTACGTAGTAACGTCCGTTGTCTACCCATGAGCTTGTTGCCATCTTTCCGTCTGTTCCCAGCCAGTAGTTTCCTGCCCATTTGTTTCGGACTAATGTTCCATTCTCATAGTAATACCAGTCACTTCCTGATTTCACCCAACCTTGTTTCTTCTCTGCTG
>NZ_CAURMG010000012.1:0-47093 GCF_963525875.1 uncultured Gemella sp.
CTACGATCATATTAATAAAGAAAATCCATTTGATGTACCAGCTGAATACGAAAAATTATAATTTAATATAGAAAAAAATACACGTAAGACAGATTAGTGTCTTGCGTGTATTTAGTTATAATACTTCTTTTTCTTTCATATTGAAATGCAGATAAGCATCGATAAAATCGATTATCTCACCATCCATTACTTTATCTACTGTAGAGACTTCATAGTTTGTTCTATGGTCTTTGACCATTGTATATGGAGTAAATACATACGAACGAATTTGTGATCCCCAACCAATATCTTTTTGTTCCCCGCGAATAGTGGCTAGTTCTCTTTCTTTTTCTTCTATTTCAAGTTGATAAAGTTTAGATTTCAAGTTTTTTATTGCTGCATCTTTATTTTTTATTTGGCTACGTTCAGCTTGTGATTGTACAACAATACCAGTTGGTAGGTGCGTAATACGAACTGCTGAATCAGTAGTATTAATATGTTGTCCACCTGCCCCTTGAGCACGATAAGTGTCTATTTTTAAATCTTCATTATTTATTTCTATATTAATTTCATCTTCGTTAAATTCTGGTATTACATCAATTGAAGCAAAGGATGTATGTCTTTTTCCTGAAGGATCAAAAGGTGAGATACGAACAACACGGTGTACTCCTTTTTCTCCTTTTAATAATCCATAAGCAAAGTTACCTTCGATTTTTATTGTCGCAGACTTGACACCTGTAATATCACCAGATTGGTAATTTAAGTAGCTGTACTTTAATCCTTGTTTTGTGAAGAATCTTTCATACATACGAAGCATTAGCTCTGACCAGTCTGTAGCATCGGTACCACCAGCCCCAGCATGTATTTCTAAAATAGCATTATTATTATCATATTCTTCAGAGAATAACAATCTAAAACTAAAATCTTCAACACTTGATTTAAGACTCACTACTGTTTCTAGTAAGTCTTGATATATTTCTTCATCGTCTTCATCTTTTAGAAATTCAACCATCTCTTCAGAGTGTTCTAAATAGTCTATCATTTCACTAAATTCATCAAGTTCTTTTTTTATATTTTTTGATTCTGTAACTAATAGGCTGGCTGCTTCGCTATCATTCCAAAAATCGGCCTCTAGCATCATATTTTCAATTTCAGCAACACGTTCAGTTTTATCTTCTATCTTTAATGAAGTTTTAAATTCAGTTATTCTTTTGTTAATTTCTTCGAGTTCTTTTCTAAGTTCAATAAGTTCCAAATTTTTTACCTCTATTAACTTCTTTCGCTTATTTATTATACAAGAATTTTACTCAAGATACAAGGTTAGAATAGAGTACGAAATATATTAAACTAATAAAATAGAGTAATAATACTATTAAAACCTAGAATATAAAATAAAGGTCAAAAAAAGTCAAAAAATTTTTAAAAAAGTATTGACTTACTTTGACCTTAATGATATTATTATATATGTAATTAGCAGTCGAACTCTCAGAGTGCTAAATTACAAAATTGGAGAATAGGTGATGACGATGTTAATAGATAGACAAGTACTCATTCTTCAATCTATAGTCGAAAATTTTATTACGACTAATCAACCTGTTGGTTCTAAACAAATTGCTCAAAATATTGATTTCAGTTCAGCAACGATAAGAAATGACATGAGTAAATTAGAAAAAGAAGGTTTGATTAAAAAGACGCATATATCATCAGGTAGAGTACCTTCAGAAAAGGGTTATCGCTATTATGTAGATTATATAAAAAAAGATTATGAACTATCGAATAGTGAGAATGAAAAACTTAAACAGCTCGTTAGTGGTGATATAGTTTCAGAAAATAACTTCTTAGAAAAAAATGCTATAGTACTATCAGACTTAACTGATTGTACAGCAGTAATATTAGCCCCGACAAAAACGGATAGGCGAATTAATAAAATAGAAGTTATTCTTCTAAGTAGTCGTAGTATTCTCGTTATATTAGTAACAAACATAGGAGAAGTATTCCAACAAAACTATAAACTTGATGCTGATTTCACTGCAGAGGATATAGTGGAGATTAATAAACTTCTTCAAAGTTATTTCTATGATGTGGATATGGCAACAGCTCATGTAATAATTCATGGTGAGTTAGAAAAATATCTAAAGAATAAAGTTAATAATTACGATATGATAGTAGTAGCTTTAAATAGATTGTTGCAAAATAAAATTAAAAAGACTGTAGCATTAGGGGGTAAGTACAATTTACTTAAACAACCCGATATAGATAATGTAGAAAAATTAAAAGAAGTAGTATCGCTCTTAGAAGATGATAAGATAGTCGAACTTCTAGATAATAATGAAGTAACAGACAAACCATCTATTAAAATAGGAACTGAGCTTAAACTTGGAAATATAGATGATCTTTCATTAGTGTCTAGTAGTTATAATACATCTAATGGTCAAGGTGTAATAGCCGTATTTGGACCAAAGAGAATGGACTATTCAAAAATCATGACACTTATAGCTTGTGTTCGTGATAATTTAAATAATAATTTAAAATAATTAGGAGGTAGAGATGGCTACTGAAGAACAAAAAGAAACTCTACAAGAAGAAACGACAGATTCAGAGGAAGTAGTAGAGAAAACTGCAGAAGAGTTATTACAAGAACAAATTGAAAAACTGCAAGAAGAAGTAAAAGCTTCAGAAGACAAGTATTTACGCCTTTATGCAGAGTTTGAAAACTTTAAACGACGTAAAAATCAAGAAATTGACACTATAAATACTTATAAGAGTCAAAAAGTTATAACAGAAATTTTACCAAGTTTAGACAACCTTGAACGTGCTTTACAAGTTGAATCAACTAATGAAGAAGTACAAACAATTTTAAAAGGTGTACAAATGGTATACGAAGGATTACAAGCTGTACTTAAATCAGAAGGTGTAGAACTAGTAGAAACTGAAAATGCTCAGTTCGATCCAAACTTCCACCACGCAGTAATGCAAGGAGAAGAAAGCGACAAAGAAAGCGGAGTAATCTTAGATACATTCCAAAAAGGTTATAAACTAAAAGATAGAGTAATCAGACCAGCAATGGTTAAAGTCAATTCTTAAAGGCTACATCGTTAGCATTTCAAGTATTGTAAATACGAAGAAATGGTTACGAGGAAGCTTCTCAAAGATACTCAAAGAATAAGGAACGAAGAGACGAAATGATTTGAAAGTATCGACTGAGCCTTAGTTTTTTCGAACCTAGAAGGTGAAGAAAAAAGTTAGGAGTAAGAATCGCACAGCTACACCAAGAATGAGGAACAAAGTGACGAAATGATTGGTATGTAGCCACTGCGTAGAGTATTTTCAGTGTAAAGCTGAAAAGCATTTAAAAAAGTAATATTAGACTTTGTTAGAGTGAAAATCATTTTAACAAATAAATTTGCAAATATAGTTATTATAAATTTAAGGAGGACAAAAAAATGTCAAAAATTATAGGTATAGACTTAGGAACAACAAACTCATGTGTATCAGTATTAGAAGGTGGGGAAGCTAAAGTAATCCCTAACCCAGAAGGTAACAGAACTACTCCTTCTGTAGTAGCATTTAAAGGTGAAGAAATTCAAGTAGGAGAAGTAGCAAAACGTCAAGCAATTACAAACCCTAACACAGTAATTTCTATCAAACGTCATATGGGTACAGATTATAAAGAAGAAGTAAATGGTAAAAAATACTCACCACAAGAAATTTCAGCAATGATTTTACAAAACTTAAAAGCAACTGCTGAAGCATACTTAGGTGAAAAAGTAACTAAAGCTGTTATCACAGTACCAGCATACTTCAACGACGCTCAACGTCAAGCAACTAAAGACGCTGGTAAAATTGCTGGATTAGAAGTAGAACGTATTATTAACGAACCTACTGCAGCGGCATTAGCATATGGATTAGAAAAAACAGACGTAGATCAAAAGGTATTAGTATTTGACCTTGGTGGTGGTACATTCGACGTATCTATCTTAGAACTAGGAGATGGAGTATTCGAAGTATTAGCAACATCTGGAGATAACTTACTAGGTGGAGATGACTTTGACCAAGCTATTATTGACTACCTTGTAGATGAATTCAAAAAAGAACAAGCTATCGACTTATCACAAGACAAAATGGCAATGCAACGTCTTAAAGATGCAGCAGAAAAAGCTAAAAAAGACTTATCTGGTGTAACTTCAACACAAATTTCATTACCATTCATCTCAGCTGGAGCTAATGGACCAGTTCACTTAGAAAACACATTAACTCGTGCTAAATTTGATGAGCTTACTCACAGCTTAGTAGAAAGAACATTAGTACCAACTCGCCAAGCACTTAAAGATGCAGGATTAACTCCAAGTGAAATCGATCAAGTAATCTTAGTTGGTGGATCAACTCGTATTCCAGCAGTTCAAGAAGCTGTTAAAAAAGAAATGGGTAAAGAACCTCATAAAGGAGTAAACCCTGACGAAGTAGTTGCTATGGGTGCTGCTATCCAAGGTGGAGTAATTACAGGAGATGTTAAAGACATCGTCTTACTAGACGTAACTCCATTATCACTAGGTATTGAAACAATGGGATCAGTTATGACAGTATTAATTCCAAGAAATACTACAATCCCAACATCTAAATCACAAGTATTCTCTACAGCTGCAGATAACCAACCAGCAGTAGATATCCATGTATTACAAGGTGAACGTCCAATGGCATCTGATAACAAAACTCTTGGAAGATTCCAACTTTCAGATATACCACCAGCACCACGTGGAGTACCTCAAATCGAAGTTACATTCGATATCGACAAAAACGGTATTGTAAATGTTACGGCTAAAGACCTTGGAACTCAAAAACAACAAAAAATTACTATTGAATCAAGTAGCTCATTAACTGATGCTGATATCGATAGAATGGTTAAAGAAGCAGAAGCTAATGCAGAAGCAGACGCTAAACGTAAAGAAGAAGCAGATGTACGTAACGAAGCTGACCAACTTTCATTCCAAGCAGACAAAGCATTAGAAGAAGCTAAAGATAAAGTAGACCAAAGCTTATTAGATAACATTAAAGCTAAAAATGATACATTAAAAGAAGCTATTAAAAATAATAACTTAGAAGAAATTAAAGCAGCTAAAGACGAATTGAACAAAGCTGTTCAAGAAATGACTATGAAACTTTACGAGCAAGCTAATGCAGCAGCTGGAGCTCAAGGTGCAGATGCTGGAGCAACTTCATCTAAGAATGATGATGATACAATCGATGCAGACTTCACTGAGAAAAAATAATTAAATAAAAAGTTGAAGGGCTGGTAGCGTTAAGCGCTAGCCCTTCGTTAAATAATTATAGGAGAGATTAAGATGGCTAAAAGAGATTATTATGAGGTACTTGGCGTTAGTAAAAGTGCCAGTGCAGCTGAAATAAAAAAAGCATATCGTAAATTATCAAAACAATATCACCCAGATATCAACAAAGAGCCAGGAGCTGAAGATAAATTTAAAGAAATTACAGAAGCTTACGAAGTGCTAAGTGACGATACTAAAAAAGCTCAATATGATCAATTTGGTCATGCAGCATTTGAAGGTGGAGCAGGTCAAGGTGGGTTTGGCGGTTTCGGTGGAGGTTTCTCTGGATTCTCAGGTGGTTTTGATGACCTTGGAGATATTTTCTCAAGTTTCTTTGGAGGTGGTGGATCACGTCGTAATCCAAATGCGCCACGTCAAGGAGAAGACTTATTACACCGTATTCGTATAAGTTTTGAAGATGCCGTATTCGGTACGAAAAAAACTATTAAAATCCGAAAAGATGTAGAATGTGATCATTGCCATGGAAGTGGAGCGAAAGATTCTTCATCTGTAAATACTTGTCACAGATGTAATGGTAGTGGACAAGAAGCGGTAATTCAAGATACTCCATTTGGACGTATGCAGAGTCAGCGTACATGTTCAGAGTGTCAAGGACGTGGAAAAATTATCAAAGATAAATGTGCTCACTGTTTCGGTAAAGGATACAATAATCGTGAAGTAGAATATGAAGTAGAGATTCCAGAAGGAATTAGTTCAGGTCAACGTGTTCGTCTTCGTGGTAAAGGTGGAGCAGGTGAAAATGGTGGTCCAGCAGGTGATTTATTCATAGAAGTAATCGTTGCTGAAGATTCATACTTCCATAGAGAAGATGATGATATTTATACTGAATTAAAACTTTCTCCAGCACAGGCAGCGTTAGGCACAAAACTTGATGTGCGTACATTAACAGGTGAGATTGAATTAAACGTTCCAGCAGGAACACAACATGGACGTAAATTCCGACTTGCAGGTAAAGGTGTTAAGAGTGTAATGGGATATGGTCAAGGAGATCACTATATAGTGGTATCTATAGAAATTCCTAAAAACTTATCAACTAGAGAACGTGAATTATATCTTGAACTTGCTAAATTAAATAATGAAAAAGTTGAAGAAGATGAGAGTTTTTTAGATAAAGTAAGTAGAAAAGCAAAAGATCTATTTGATTAATAAAGAGAAATTAGGGCTGACCCAAAAGTACTAAATTTAAGAAATTTTATATTTAAACTCATGAACGTATCGGTTTCTTAGAAACCTAAATTAGTTTAATTAAAATTTTTTAGATATCTAATAAACTTTGTGGGAGTGATTAGACAAAAAATCGATTTTGTCAAGTCGCTCCTTTTTTTGTTATTTAGTTAAGTAATTTACCATATTTATTTGAATTTTTTTGTAATCCAAAGTAAAATATAATATGGAAGACATAAAAACTAGAAAGAAGGAGTGGAGAAATGTTCATAAGTGATTTTAAAACAGATCAAGAAATTAATATGTTTTTATTATTGGATAATGTAGTTCGTGGAATTGCTACTAGTGGTAAACCATATTTAACACTTTATCTAAAAGATAAGTCAGGAAGTATTGATGGTAAAATCTGGGAAGTTAAAGAAGAAGACAGTGAAAATTTAAAATCTGGTAAGATGATTTATGTTGAGGGAACTGTTTTAGACTATCGTGGGAAGCTTCAATTAAAGATAAAAAACTATCGAATGGCTTTGGATAGTGATAATATTGATATACAAGATTATATTCAAACTGCCCCAGTACCAAAAGATATAATGATTAATGAATTAAATTATTTCCTAAAAGAAATAAGTAACGAAAATTTACGAACTGTAACAATTGAATTGTTAAATAAATATAAAAAGCAATTTATTAGTTATCCTGCAGCTAAATCAATGCATCATGATTTTTATTCAGGATTAATTTATCACACGACAACTATGTTGAAGATAGCAAAGGCGTTAGTGGGAATCTATCCATCACTAAATAAAGATTTATTATATAGCGGAATCATTTTGCATGATTTAGGAAAAACTGTAGAACTTAGTGGACCTGTAGGAACCTCTTATACATTAGAGGGAGAACTTTTAGGCCATATTGTTATTATGAGTGACGAAGTAGCAAGAATGGCCGATAAGCTAGGAATTGAAGCAGAAGAAATTACTTTATTAAGACATATTATACTTGCTCATCATGGTAAATATGAATTTGGTTCTCCTAAATTACCGATGATTAAAGAAGCGGAAATTATTCATTTTATAGATAATATTGATGCACGTATGATGATGTTTGATAAAAATTTAGCGAATGTTGAACCTGGAACATTTAGTGAAAAACTATTCGGTCTAGAAGGTAGACACTTCTATGTTCCAACGTTTGATAAGGAAAATAATTAAGGAAAAGAGAAAAAGTTATGAATAAAGGTATGAAATATATATTAGGTTTTGTTGCAATATTTATTGCTGCTGTAGTATGTGTATTTGGAATTATTAAATATGAAGAAATGCAAGATGGTTCATCTACAAATAATAGTGCGAACTTAGGGAGTGTAGATGGAAAAAATTTAGATAAGGAAACTACAGTAGTTGTAGAGAAAATACGTACTATTACAGATTTAGATTCATTAAAATCTGAATTGAATTTATCTCAAGAAACTATAGCTGAGTTGAAAAACTTTGCCCCAACGGTTAGTTATTCAGTAGATAGCAGCAATGGAGGTACTAAAATCTACCTAAGACAAGGTGGACATATTTCAAACAATAAGATTGTAGGAAAAAATGAACTAATTGGCGCATATGATGTAAAAGATGGGAAATTAACACCTATCAGTGAAGATCTTAAAAAAATTTCATCAAAAATAGATTCTAGTAAATTAAAATGGACTGATTTAAATCTAAAAAATACTGACCATAATAAATCTGCAGCAAAAGAAATTCTTAGAAAATATTTCTTTGTAACTCATGGAGGAAGAAAGTTAGGGCCAGTAGTATTATTTGGTTATTTAGTTGATATAGATAAAAATGTCACTGTCAGTGGTAAGGATTATCATGTAACTAAAATGTCATTGGCTGAATTAACGGATGTTTATAATACAGCTTACAAGGATACATACAGTGCAGAAGATGTTTATAAAGATGTACCATCACTGAAAAATATAAAATATAGAGAAGTAGATGATAGTTATTCAGGTAATGAAGATAAGTATAATAATTCTCTTGTGTTAGGAGAGACAGTATTCTTTAAAAAAGATAAAGTTTATATAACAGGAATGGGAGGAATTGGTGGTGCAACTCAATTTACTCCAACTGATGAAAGTAGTTGGACTACTGAAGGGGATAGATTAATAGTTCCAATTAAAAATTCATCTTCAAATAGTGTTGCAGGTAAATATATACTGCGATTAAACGACAAGCAATATAAGGGTGGAGAATCTCGCTCTAAATACTACATAGAGAGTATAGAACTAAACTAATATGTTAGAGATAAATAATAAAGTAGCTTTAGTAGTTTGTTCTAATGGCAAAGCTAGGGAAGATAAAGTTAAATTAGATAAATTAGAAGAGATATTAAAAAGTCTAGGCTTAGTTCCTGTTTATAGTAACTATTTATATAAAGATAAATTTGGAAGAAGTGCTAGTGCAGAAATACGTAGTGAAGAGCTAATGAATTTTTTTAGTGATAAAAGTATAAAGGCAATTTTTGATATTTCTGGTGGAGATCTTTCTAATGAAATATTAGATTATCTAGACTATGATATTATTAAAAAGAATATTAAACCATTTTTTGGATATAGTGATTTAAGTGTAGTATTAAATGCAATAACGATTAAAACAGGAGAATCTACATATTTATACCAAGTATTGAATATTATTGGAAATGAAAATATAAGAGATAGTTTTAAGAAAACAGTGATGTATAATGAACCAGATTTAACAAATATATCATGGAATTTTTTTCAAGGTGAAGAAATTAGTGGGATAGTTGCAGGTGGAAATATTAGGTGTTTTCTTAAACTAGCAGGCACTCAGTATTTTCCAGATTTAGAAAATAGAATATTATTTTTAGAAGGACTAGGTACAACAGTAGAATCATTAATTACTCATCTAATTCAATTAAAACAAATGGGTGTTTTTGATAAAATTTCAGGTTTATTACTTGGAACTTTTACTAATATCGAAAAAATATATAATAAAAATGATATTTATAGTATAGTCAAAGATTTTATAGATAAAGATTTACCAGTAGCTAAGACAAGTGAAGTAGGGCATGATATAAATTCTAAAATGATTACTATAGGTGGTAGAATAAATATAAAAAAACTTTCAGAGTAGATAAATTACTCTGAAAGTTTTTCTATTAATTATAGTTTATACCATTTAGAAATTGCTTGAGTTCCGTTTGTATTGCGAACTTCTTCTTCTAACTCGTTGTAAATTTTATATGCTGTTTCAAGTCCAGGAAGATTGATGTTCATTTTTTCACATTCCTCTAAAGTTAATTTCATATCTTTAATAAAGTGGTGAATGAAGAATCCTGGTTTGAAGTCTCCGTTTAGGATACGTGGCCCATATGAAGTCATCGAGAAGCTTCCACCAGAACCTGTTGATACTGTTTTGAAGAACGAGTCTAAGTCTAAACCAACTTCTTTAGCGAATTTAAAGCTTTCAGCAACAGAAATCATAGTAGTAGCTATAGCAATTTGGTTAGCAAGTTTAGCATATTGCCCTTTACCAGCTTCACCGAAATATGTAATATTTTTACCAAGTTTTTCAACTAGTGGAAGAACAACTTCTTCAAATACTTTCTTATCTCCACCTGCCATGATTGATAGAGTAGCATTTCTCGCTCCAACATCGCCACCTGTAACTGGAAGGTCGAATGCATATGCTCCAACTTTTAGGAATTCGTTGCTGATTTTTTCAGCTAGAGTAGGAGAAGAAGTCGTCATATCTACAAATACTTGGCCTTTTTTAGCTGTTGTGATAAGTCCATTTTCACCTAAATAAACTTCCTCAACATCTTTAGGATAACCTACTATTGTAAATACAACATCAGCAAATTTAGGTGCGTCTTTTACTTCGTTAAGAAGTGTTGCTCCACGTTTTACTAAGTTGTCAGTTTTACTCTTTGTTCTGTTATAGACGAAAAGTTCATGACCGGCATCCATAAGGTGACCAGCCATACTTTCTCCCATAACTCCAGTTCCAATCCATGCAATTTTCATAGGAAATGCCTCCAATAAATAGTTTTATGTTCTTTAATTATATCATAAATCAATGAAAACGTTATGATAAATGATTGTAGATGGAAGGAAAGAAATTTAATATCATAGCAATTAAAAATATGGTATAATATTCAAGGTAAGAAGATAACTAGGAGGATATTGTGAATAAAAGTAAATTAAAAGAGTTTTTTATGTGTACAAGACCACATAGTTACCCAGCATCAATAGCACCGGTTTTATTCGGCGCTACTTATGCTTTAGAATATGAGATTAAGTTTTCGATTTTAAAATTTATATTGTTTTTACTGGCTTGTTTGTTGATTCAAGCGGCAACCAACTTATTTAATGAATACTATGATTATAAGCATGGATTGGATAAGGTTGATTCCGAAGGTATTTCTGGTTCGATAGTCAAGGGGAATTTAAGTCCAAAAGAGGTTATGGTAGGAGCCTTAGTATTATATGCACTAGCATTTGTACTGGGGTTAATATTAACTTTTATGACTAGTATTTATGTACTAGTCGTTGGTCTAGTGTGTATGCTTGCTGGATATTTCTATACTGGAGGAAAGTATCCCATAGCTTATTCTCCATTTGGAGAAGTTGTCTCTGGATTTTTCATGGGAACAATAATAATTGCATTATCATTCTATTTCCAAACTGGTTATGTTAATGCTGATATTATTATAGTTTCATTACCTTTATTTATCATGATAGGAGCTATTTTATTAGCGAATAATATCCGTGATTTAGATAATGATAAAGAATCAGGGAGAAGAACATATGCAATATTAGTCGGAAGAAATAATGCAATTAAAACAATGGCAGGCAGCTTCATCATAGTATATTTATTAAATATATTATTTATAGTTACTAAATATGTTTCTTGGTGGAATCTACTGGTGTTTGTTACTATTCCTTTGGCGATAAAAATAATTAAAGGTTTTAGTTTGAATAATCATAAAAAAACAATGGCACCGTATATGGTACTGACAGCTAAGTTAACGATTTTTGTAGGATTCATAATGTCGTTAGCAAATATATTGAAATATATAATGAATTAAAAAAAATAATAAAAGAGTCAACTTTTTTTGTTGACATCTTAAACTAAAAGATATATAATAAATAATGTGTTTATGAGGTGATATTTAATGAAATGGTTAAGATCTTCGTTATTCAAAAATAATAGTGATACTTTTGTTTTTGAAGAAAATATAAATGTTAACGTAGCACACTATGACAGCTCTCTAAAAGATATTAGAGACGTTGTTGTTAGTGGGAAATTGACTCGAGGTGGACAAGATAAAATCTATGCCGATCTATTAATTAAAGGTAACTTCGAAATGATTTCAGGAAAAACACTAAAAGAAGTCGTTGTTCCATTTGAAATCGAAGAGAAAGAAGAATATATTGATAAATCTGTATTTGCAGGTGAAGAGGTATTCGACGTTAATTTAATGGATATGTATATTGATTTAACACCTTTAGTGAATGAGCTTATAATTTTAAATATTCCAATAACTACTTCTGATGAAGAAGAGCTAGAGATGGTTTCTGGTAATGACTGGGAATTAGTTTCTGAAGAGTCTTTAACTGATGTTAAAGAAAAGAAAGAATCACCATTTGCAGCTCTTAACGGACTATTTAAAGAACAATAAGAATTATTTAAAATAATTGGAGGAAATTAACTATGGCAGTTCCTTTTAGAAGAACATCAAAAACAGCTAAAAGAAAAAGAAGAACTCACAAAAAACTATCTGCACCATCAATTACTATCGATGCAACAACTGGTAACTACGTAATGGGTCACCGTGTTGATAGAAAAACTGGTATGTACAAAGGTAGACAAGTTCTAGACGTTAAATAATTTAAATATTACCAAACCCTAAGGAGGTGTCCTTAGGGTTTTTTATGTTTAAAATTAAGGTAGAAAATGAATATATGAGATTTGCATCTGAAGATTTAAATTTATATTAAAAATGAACAGAAAATAAATCTTTACATTTGTATTAGTAAGTTGTAGAATAAATATAAGGACATATAATATTATTTCTTAATTGTTTAGGAATATGAAAAGAGGGTTTTGATATGAAAAATTATGGAATTGTCGGAACAGGTTATTTTGGTGCAGACTTAGCTCGTTCATTAGAGAAAATAAAAGATGCGAAGGTAACTGCAGTTTTTGATCCAGAAAATGGAGAGAAAGTTGCTAAGGAACTAGAAGCAGAGAATTGTTCAACTTTAGAACAATTGGTAACAAGAGAAGATGTAGATTGTGTTATCGTCGCAACACCGAGTAATTTACATCGTGAGCCAGTATTATTAGCCGCTAAGAATGGTAAACATGTATTCTGTGAAAAACCAATCGCTTTATCTTATGAAGATTGTAAGGTTATGGTTGAAACTTGTCGAGAAAATAATGTGATTTTTATGGCAGGTCATATTATGAACTTTTTTAATGGAGTACATCACGCAAAAGAATTGATTAAGCAAGGGAAAATAGGAGATGTAATATTTTGTCATGCAGCAAGAACAGGATGGGAAGAAAAACAAGAAACTGTTTCTTGGAAAAAAAATCGATCACAGTCTGGAGGACACTTATACCATCACATTCATGAACTTGATTGTATTCAATTTATTATGGATGGTCTACCCGAGCAAGTAACTATGATAGGTGGAAATGTATGTCATGTTGGCGAAAATTTTGGTGATGAAGATGATTTCTTAATAGTTAATCTGGAATTTTCTAATAAACGATACGCAGTACTTGAATATGGGAATGCTTTTAGATGGGGTGAACACTATGTCCTTATAGAAGGTACAAAAGGAGCTATAAAATTAGATTTATATAATACTAGAGGTACTTTAAGAGTAGCGGGAGAAGGAGAGAGTTATTTCTTAATCCATGAATCAAAAGAAGAAGATGATGACAGAATGGCTATTTATACAGGTAGAGGAATGGATGGAGCAATAGCTTATGGAAATCCTAATGTACGTTGCCCTCTTTGGTTACAAAGCTGTATAGATAAAGAAATGTTGTATTTGCATAATATTTTGAATGGAGAAAAAGTATCAAAAGAATATGAAAAACTATTAAATGGTGTCGCAGCTCTAGAGTCAATTGCGACTGCTGATGCATGCACATTGTCTTTAAAAGAAAATAGAAAAGTAAAGTTGAGAGAAATAGTAAAATAGAAACTAAGAGACTAATAATAACAAATACTCCAAGAGAAGTTCTCCTGGAGTATTATTTTATAATATTAATCTAAGTATCCTAATTTTTTAATTAGTTCTGCAGTTAATACAGCTCCACCAGCTGCTCCACGTAATGTGTTATGAGAAAGTCCTACGAATTTGTAGTCAAATAGGTTATCTTCACGAAGACGACCTACAGTAATTTGCATACCTTTTTCGTTATCGCGATCTAGAACCGGTTGTGGACGATCGTTTTCTTCATAGTATTTAATGAATGGTGTTGGAGCTAGTGGTAATTCATGTTTAGCAATTTCAGGAACATGATTTTTAATTTTTTCAACTAAAGTTTCTAATCCTGGATCATTTTCTAAATTGAATGAGACACAAGCAAGGTGTCCATCAAGAACTGGTACACGAATACATTGAGCTGATAGTTTCATAGAATCATCTGGAACAATTTTCCCATCAACTACTTTACCAAAGATTTTAAGTGGTTCTTTTTCACTTTTCTCTTCTTCTCCTCCGATGTAAGGGATGATATTTTCTACCATTTCAGGCCATTCGTTGAACGTTTTTCCGCTTCCTGAGATAGCTTGATAAGTACAGATAGATGCTTCTTTAACACCGTACTCTTTAATCGCTTCAAAGATAGGTACGTAGCTTTGAATTGAACAGTTAGGTTTTGTAACGATGAATCCTTTTTTAGTTCCAAGACGTTCTCTTTGAGCTGGAAGAACATCTAGGTGAGCAGAGTTAATCTCTGGGATAATCATCGGTACATCGTCTTTGTTTCTGTTTGCAGAGTTGTTAGATACAACAACTACTTCACGTTTAGCATAGTCTTCTTCAAGTTTGATTAAAGATTCTTTATCAAGGTTAATAGCACAAAATACCATGTCAATTCCTTCAGAAACTTCATCAATTTTGTATAAGTCTTCAACAACTAATTCTTTAGTGTACTCAGGTACAGCGTGATCTAATTTCCAACGGCTTTCCATAAGTTCTCCATATTTTTTACCAGCAGAACGAGGTGACGCTGCTAATTTAACTACGTCAAAGTATGGGTGGTTTTCTAATAATACTAATAGGCGTTGACCTACCATTCCTGTTGCCCCTAATACGGCTACTCTTGATTTTTGCATAATAAATCTCTCCTTTATTTATATAAAAAATATTTTAAAATGAATTTCCTCTCTGCAATAAAAGAAGAAGTCCAAAAATTATCAACATATTAATTTAGAACTACTGTTCCTTCTTTATCAACTTTTAGTAAAATTGCTTGCCAGTTGTATTTTAATTTAGCAAGTTCAGTTTTTATTTTTTCAATATTGTTAGTATCGCTAACAATATTCATTAATGTAGAACCACTTCCGGAAATGAAAAATGCAGAGCTATCAATCTTTTCGCAGATTTCTCTTACCTCATGATATTCATGGATTATTTCTTTTCTGTATGGTTCATGGATTTTATCTCCCATAACCTTATTAAGAAGTTCTAAGTCATAAGTTTCAAATGCCTTAATAACCGATCCGATACGTGATAATGAGTAGATTGCATCTTGTAGTTTGATTTCTTTTGGCATTACTTTTCTAGCTTCTTCAGTAGAAGTTTCGAAGTTTGGAATTAATGCTAGGAAATTAAATTTCTCATCGACCTCATATCTAACAGTCACCGCTTCTTTACTATCAGTAGTACAAGATGAGCTTAAACTTCCGAAGATAGCTGGCGAAACATTATCAGGATGTCCCTCAATCTCGTTAGCTATTGTAAAGATTTCTTGTTTATCAATAGGTGTATCAGTTAGTAAGTACGCACCGTATATTCCAGCAACAACACAAGTAGAGCTACTACCTAGACCGCGACTAATCGGAACATCATTATCAATTGATATTCTAACACCTGAAATTTCTTTGTTTAATTTTTTTAGTGTAGTTAGTAATGTTTGATAAACTAGGTTGTTTTCATTCGAAAAACGTTCTTCAAATCCGACGAATTCAAGACCACTGTCTAATTTTTCGAATTTAAAAGTAGTGTAAAGTGTTAAAGCAACACCAAGGCTATCAAATCCACATCCAACATTCGCAGAAGTGGCAGGTACACGAACACTTACCATTATAAATCACCTAGTTTCTCTAAGATGTATTTCTTCATATCTTCTTTATTAATTACATCTTTGTGTCTAATTTCTTTTTTGTCAAGATCTCTTAAGTTCTCAGGGATAACAACTTTTGTTTTTTCATGAAGTTTATTCATAAGAGTAAACTCGTCCTCACCTTGAGTTTCGAATAGAGAAGAGTAGACACTCTCTGTAAATTTATATGGAGATGCTGTTGATAATGCAATACTAGCATGCTCATTATCTAAATTATCAAGAAGAACTTTGTAAGCTACTGCAGTATGAGTATCTAATAGGTAGTTATCTTTTTCATAGATAGCTTTAATTGTTTCTTTAGTTTGTTCATCATCAGCAAACCCAGCTTGGAATTTATCTTTTATCTTAGCTAGCACGTCACCGGTAACTTCGAAGCGACCAGTTTCTTTTAAGTCTTTCATAAGTTTAGCAATATATGCGTTATCACAACCGCTAACGTAGTATAGTAGACGTTCTAAGTTACTAGAAATTAAGATATCCATACTTGGTGATACTGTTTTTAAGAAATCTCTATTTTTATCATAAACACCAGTTGTTAAGAAATCATAAAGTACATTATTGTTATTACTTGCACAAACTAGTTTATTTACAGGTAATCCAATTTGTTCAGCGTAGTAACCAGCAAGAATATTACCAAAGTTACCTGTAGGCACAACAAAGTTAACTTTATCATTTAATTTAATTTTGTTTGTATTTACTAAGTCTAGGTATGAAACAACGTAGTAAACTACTTGTGGGATAAGACGCCCGATATTGATTGAGTTTGCACTTGATAACTTAATGTTTTTAGTAAGTAATTCTTTTTTGAATTCTTCATCAACGAATAGTTCTTTAATACCACTTTGAGCATCGTCAAAGTTTCCATGAATTGCACAAACTTTTGTATTTTTACCTTCTTGAGTTTGCATTTGTGTTTTTTGTACTGTACTTACTCCATCGTTAGGATAGAAGACTATAATTTTTGTTCTATCTACATCTTTAAAACCTTCTAGTGCAGCTTTACCTGTATCTCCACTAGTCGCCGTTAAGATAAGAATGTCATTTTTGTCTTCTACTTTTGTAAGTGCCGTTTTTGTAAGTTGTGGAAGAAGTGAAAGACCTACGTCTTTAAATGCACTAGTAGGTCCATTGAATAATTCAAGAACGTAGCTATCTTTTAATCCTACTAGAGGAGTAATGTTTTCATGAGAGAATTTACCTCTATATGCTTCTTCTACACATTTTTTAATTTCTTCATCGTTAAAGTCTACGAAAAGACGTAGCACGGCTTCAGCTACTTCATAGTAGCTTTTTCCGATTAATTTCTCTAAATCTAATTTATTTTTTCCTAAATCTCTTAAAACGAAAAGTCCACCTTCTTCACTTAAACCTTGAAGAATAGCTTCACTAGGATTTAATTTTCTATTAATATCTCTTGTACTTTCGTAAATCATTTAAAATCTCCTTGCTTTATCGTTGTATATATGATACAATGTTCTCTATAAAAATACAAGTGTTTTTTACAAAAAGAACCTGATTAATTTTTATAACTTTAATTTTACACCAAAAATGGTTATAAAAACAGTCAAAAATTGAAAAAAGTTGAAATTGATTGAAAATTATAAGTATTAAATTATTGACATAGAAAAAATACTTGCTAAACTTTTAATTAGTAGAGAAAAAATACTTTCAAGGAGGAAATAAATTTTATGAAAGTTGCTATTTTGGGGTATGGAACTGTTGGTAGCGGAGTATACGATATAATAACAAATGGAAAAACAGACGAATTAAAGAAAATTGAAGTGAAAAGTGTTTTTGCGAGAAGTCGCGACAAAATGCATTTAGCTACAGATGATATTAATGAAATTATTAATGATAAGGAAATCTCAGTAGTTGTTGAATGTTTAGGAGGAATTAATCCTGCGTATGAATTTATAAAAAAATCATTAGAGAGTGGGAAGCATGTTGTTACAGCGAATAAAGCTGTAGCAGCTAAATATTTAGATGAGTTTGTCGAATTGGCAGAAAGAAATAAAGTGAAGTTTATTTTTGAAGCTAGTGTAGGTGGTGGAATCCCTTGGCTTGTAAACTTAGAGAGAACTAGACGTGTTGATGAAGTAAAACGTGTTTATGGAATATTTAACGGAACAAGTAATTTTATTCTAGATAATATGTATAGAAATAATCAAGAATTTGAATCTACATTAAAAACTGCGCAAGACTTAGGTTATGCTGAAGCAGATCCTAGTGCTGATGTAGATGGTGGAGATGTAGTTAATAAAATTATTTTAAGTAATGCACTTGCATTTGACATTCATGTTGAACCAGATTTTCCTACATACTCTATGAGAAATATTACAAAAAATGATATTGACTATTTAAAACAATATGATTTAGCTGTTAAGTATATAGGAGAGACTAATGTAGAAGATGGAAAGTATGAGACTTCAGTAATGCTTTCTATTTTTGGAAAAGAATCTCAAGAAGCGGCTGTTCCTTTAAATAATAATATCATTACTTTAGATGGATCATTTATTGGTGAACTTAAATTTTATGGTCAAGGAGCAGGGAAACTACCTACAGGAAACGCTATTGTTCAGGATATTGTAGATATTAATGAAGGGGCAGCTAGAGTTGATGTAGTAATAAATAATGACTTAACTTATTCTGAGGAATTAACTAGAAGAAACTATCTAATACGTTCGTCGGTTAAATTATCTAGTGGATTAGTAGAGAGTGCTGAGCAATATAAAGATAATTACTATGTAAAGACAAAAGAAATTTCATTAAAACAGCTATCTGATTTAGTTGCTGAAGTAAAAGATAAAGATAGTAAGTTTGTTGTTGCTAAGTTTCATAAATAATTGTTATAAAGAATAAAATGATTATTAAAAATAAATTTTAGATTTTTCAGAAAATTTATTGATTTTTTTACGGATAGTTATATAATATATATTAGTAATAAAAATACAAATAACAAGTTAGAAAAAGGAGTTAAGATGGTTAGAGTAGCAAAATTTGGAGGAAGCTCGGTAGCGAGTGCGGAACAATTTAAAAAAGTTAAAAGTATTGTAGAACTTGACGATGCGCGTCGTTTTGTTGTAGTTAGTGCTGTAGGGAAAGCGAATAAAGAAGATAATAAGGTAACAGACTTACTTTATTTATGCTATGCACATACTAAATACAATATTAACTTTGACAATATTTTTAAAATGATTGAAGATAAGTTTATTGCTATAAAAAATGAATTAAACTTAAAATTTGATATCGAAGGAGAACTTGCTAAATTAAAAGCAGAGATTAGTAAAGGAATCGATGAGGAATATTTAGTAAGCCGTGGAGAATATTTAACAGCTTTATTGATGGCTGAGTATTTAGGGTATCATTTTGTGGATGCTAAAGATTTAATTTTTTACAATTATCAAGGTGAAATTGATTTTGAAAGAACTCAAGCAGCTTTTGATGCTGTAGTGAAAGAATATGATCGTCTACTTATTCCTGGATTTTATGGAAGTCGTCCTAATGGTGAAATAAAAATTATGACTCGTGGAGGAGGAGATGTTAGTGGTGCGATAGTTGCTAATATTGCAGATGCTAGTGTTTATGAAAACTGGACGGATGTATCAGGTATTTTAATGGCAGACCCACGTATTATTGAAAATCCACATGAAATTAAAGTTATAAGCTACACAGAACTTCGTGAACTTTCATATATGGGTGCTAGCGTTCTTCATGAGGAGGCTATTTTCCCAGTTCGTGATAAAGACATTCCAATTCAAATTCGTAATACAAATGATCCAACTGCAGAGGGAACTATTATTTCTGATAATAAGCACCTTGATGCAAAACAAATAGTAACTGGTATTGCAGGGAAAAAAGATTTCTCAATTATTACAATTAAAAAACGTCATATGGCAAATGAGGTTGGATTAATAGGTAAAGCACTTAAAATATTTGAAGATTTTAATGTTAGTATCGAACATATTCCAAGTGGAATAGACTCATTTTCTGTAGTTGTAGAAACAGGTAATGTTAGACCATTTATTCATGAGTTAGTTGCTAAAATTAAAGCAGTTTTAGAAGCTGATGAGGTTAATGTTACTCATGAAATTTCACTTATTGCTACAGTAGGAGAAAAAATGAAAAATACAAAAGGTTTATCAGGTAGATTATTCAAAGCTTTAGGGGAAGCAGGGGTAAATATTGCATTAATTTCACAAACTAATGATGAAATTAATATTATCGTAGGTGTTCATAATAATGATTATGAAAAAACTATAAACACAATTTACAACGAGTTTAAATAAAATCAAAACTTCCCAATTACTTTATAGTTGGGAAGTTTTTTATAATTGGTAATTACTATTTAGAGGTGAGTTATGAAAATTTTACAGATTATGTGTCATCCAGACTATGATGGGAAACATCGTATATCAAATATCTTAGCTAATGTAGGAAAAGATAAATTAAGAGAAGAAGGGTTCAAAAATATAGAAAACCTTAATTTATACGACCCAAGTTTACATATTCCAGTAATGGATAAGTTTATGTTTAACTATGAAGGAGTACATTTATCAGAAAAAGAACAACATGATAAACTTAGACAAAAAGAGTTATTAGCACAATGGAAGAATGCTAAAGCAGTGTTTATTTATATGCCACTTCACAATTTTAATGTAGTGTCAAAATTTAAAGATTACATAGATAATATTGTAATTGTGAATGAGACATTTAAATGTGAAGAAGAATCTTTAATAGGATTGGATGATTCCGATAAGCAAGTGACTTTTGTTATAACTAGCGGAGGGGAATTCGATAAGCATATTCAATATACAAATTTAGATTTTGCGGTTCAGTATGTTAGAGGTATATTTAGTGTGCTGGGAATAGATAAAATTAAAGTTTTACGAGTAGAGGGACTAGATTTAGCGTTTAATAATAAAGAACAAATTGTAAAACAGGGTATAGTTGATTTAAAAGCATGGATAGAAGAATTTTCTAGAAAGAATAAAAAATAAAACTAAGAAGGAATAAGAGACCGTTTAATTCGGTTTTTACTTCCTTCTTATCTTTATTTTATATCGAATTCAAGTTGTTTTTCTTTAGAAGATATAATTTTAAATTGGCCGTTAGTTAGGTTAGCAATCCAATTTTCAAAGTTGGTATAATCTTCTTGCATAACATAAATTGTATAAACGATCTTATCGGTATACTCTAGATTATTCACGATAAAATTAGTTTTTCCAATTTCATATTCTATTTTTCCATTTAGACTATAATCTAATTCTAATCTAACTTCAAAAGCATCTTTTCTTTCTACTAATGTTGCATTTTTTAACGCATTAATAACTCCACCACCGTATGCACGAACTAAACCACCAGTTCCTAGCTTAGTCCCACCGAAATAACGTATTACGGTAGCACAGACATTTTTTATTTCTTTTTTTACTAGTACGTCTAACATCGGAGCACCAGCAGTTCCACTAGGTTCACCATCATCGTTAGCACGAGTTATTTCGTTATTATCTCCAACAACATAACATGAACAAACATGAGTTGCATCATAGTGTTTTTTCTTCATTTTTTGAATAAAATCACGAGCTTCGTCTTCCCTACTTACCCTAATTAAATGGGTGATAAATGTAGATTTTTTCTCTACAAATTCGTCGTATGAATCTTCTTTGATTGTAATAAATTTTTTCGCCATAGTACCTCCTTTGTAATTTGTAATTTGCTGAATTTACTATATTAATTATGATGTATTATAAATAAAATGTCAATAATTAGAATGTATTTCTCATTATACTACTTGACAAATTATACTATGCAATGTATAGTATTATGTGAAAGGAGATATTTGTATGGAAGCTCAATTAAAAAGAGGTTTATTGGAAATATGTGTTCTTGCTACTTTACGTAATTCTGAATCATATGGGTATAAAATTATAAAAGATGTTTCAAATGTAATTCCTATATCGGAATCAACGTTATATCCAATCTTAAAACGCTTGGAAGCAAACGATTGTGTTACCTCATATTCGGTAGAACATAATAGTAGACTAAGAAAATATTATAAAATTACAGATGTTGGTCTCAATAAAATTCAGGAATTTCTTATCGACTGGAAAGTAATAAGTAATGCACATAAATATATATTAGGAGATGAAAAACATGGATAAGACACAGTTTTGCACTCTTTTGGGAAATAAATTAAAACAATATTTATCGCCAAAAGAGATGTATAAAACACTCAATTTTTTTGAAGAAATGATTGATGATCGTATTGATGAGGGCTTAAGTGAAGAAGAAGCTGTATCGCAATTAGGGGATATTAATATCATCGTTGATCAAATTTTAGATGAACATAATATTGGGAAAAAACAAACAAAACTAGTATGGAGGTTTATACCACGAGAGCTCGGCTTTATTAATATCGTATTATTATTTCCTGCTTGGATAACTATATTTTCTCTAGTCGCTAGTCTTTTTATAGTTATTCTATCTATAATATTTAGTATTGTATTTTCTATTATAGCTATTTTCATTGGTGGAATCTTATTAATATTAAAATCCCCATTTTATCTTATTTACGAAAGAAATATTTCGTATTTCTTAGATACTTTAGGATTTGGATTTGTTATTTCAGGGGCTGGTTTAATTGGTATTGACTGGTTGATAAAAATATATAAAAAATCACGTCAAAATGGTATAAACATCAGAACAATTTTTGTGAAGATTTTCAAAAAAGAGGTGTATATAAATGAATAAATTTATAAAAATTTCTATTAGTTTTATAATTTTTGGACTAGTATTGATAGGATTAGCAACTTACTTAAATAATGGTCATATACCTAGATTTTCTTCTAATTTTGAGAAAAAGAATTATACTGTCTCAATTGATGATGTTAAAAATTTAGATTTAGATATTATTGATTCTGATGTAACCATAGAAGAGAATACTACTTCTAAAAATATGGAAATAGAATACTATACTGCTCTAGAACGTAAAGTTAATATAGAGCACATAGGAAATAAGTTATCTATAAAAGAAAATAAAAATATTGTGAGTATTAATTCTAATTTCTTTACTGAAAAAAGAAAACTTATTATAAAAATACCTAAATCTTCTAATATCGATATCAATTCAGTTAATAAATTAGGAGATTATTTTATCAAGAATCTAGATATTAAATCTCTTATAATTAATAGTAAACTAGGTGATGTATATATAACTAATATTTCAGCTTCAGATGCTGATATTAAATTAGCAACTGGAAATTTAAATATAGATAACTTAAATAGTAAAAATAATTCTCTAAAAATTAATGTTGCTACAGGAGATGTTAAATTAAATAATATTAATGATTTAAAAGATATTAGTATTGATAATGAAACAGGAGATATAGAGTTGTCATCATCAACAATAAAAGATATTAATATAACTAATGAACTAGGAAATATTAAGGTAAGTAATCTTCCTAGTGAAAGTTCAGATAATATTAACTTAAAAACAACTACTGGTAATATTATTCTAAGTAATCTTACTGCAAATAATTCTATTACTCTTAAGTCAACAGAAGGTGATATTATAGCTGAATTAAGTGATGAAGAATCAAATTTTACAAATAGCTCAAATAAAAAGAAACAATTATTCACCTCTTCAAAAACTGGAACTGTAAATGTAAAGTTTTCAAATAAATAATTAATATCCCATCAAAATTAGTTTTGATGGGATATTAATTATTCTTGGTTATTATTTACATTGGTATTTTGATGGGTATTTGTTGTACCGATACCAGTTGTAGTATTTTTCTGTTTATTGCCATTGTTATTATTATTAGTTGTCTCATCTGGTCTATTTTCGTTACTAACAGTTATATCATTTTTCAAATCTTCTGATGTAAGTCGTTCAGGAAGATTTAATAATGAATCTTCTGGTGACATAACTGTAAGATTAGAAATTGGATAATTTTGCACTAAACGTAAATTATTAATTCTATATTGTTTAAATCCTATAGAGATATGACCTTGATAGTAGATGTTTAATAAATCTGTAGCCTTTGGTAAAGGTAAATCTAGATTATTTCTTAATGCAGAAGATGCATAAAGTAAAGACAGTGGTCTTGGATAATAGTAGTAGACACCACCATAATAAATGTCATAGCCTTCGATTCTATGAGATACGATTTCCATATCTTCATTAAGGAACATTTTAATTGCTGTAGAGATTTGAGTTGTTGATAAATTATGCTCTACATTATTTCCAGCTATGTTAATAACTTCATTGATTTTTGCTAAAGCATTTAAGCTTTTTGCTTTATCAATAAGTGAATGAATAGCTTGAAGTTGACGTTGACCACGTTCAATATCACTATCGTAATATCTACTACGAGCAAAGGCAAGGGCTTGTTCACCATTTAAAGTATGCCACCCTTTTTTCAGTTTAATTGTATTTTCTTCACCATTAGCATTTTGCTCATCCATATCGAAAGGAACGTATAAATCAATACCACCAAAGGCATCAACAGTTTGAACAAATGCTTTAAAGTTAATTAATACATAGAAGTTAATTGGAGTATTTAGCAGGTTTTCTACTGCATTAGTCGTTCCTTTGACATCATTATACGCATGTGCATGGGTAATTTTGTCGTAGAAATAAGCACTATTGTTGTTTTCATCATCTTTTTCTCTCATTAAACTAAGAGAGTCACGAGGGATACTAACCATATCCATACGTTTTTTATCTTTATTGACAGTTGCTAAGATCATAGAGTCTGTTCTACTATCTTCACGAGTTTGACCTTGTGCTTTACGATCATCATTCATATCAATACCTAAAATTAAAACTGAGAATTTTTTAAAGTTAGGATCAACTTCTTTTAGATAATCTACATTTTTATAACCTTTTTTAGCAGAACTTGAGAAGTTATGGAAAGTATAAGCGGCAAATGCTCCAGTTCCAACTAAGAATAATGCTAAAATTGTGAATAATATTTTTTTAAAACCTCTTTTTTTAGGAGAGCGTCCTCCTCTTTTATATGAGGCTGAACTAATTCTTTTTCGTCTAGATTCTCTTTCTTCCATTTAATAACGGCCCCTTTTTATATTTAACTTTATTATTATACTACATATTTTGTTCTAACGCTATAATAAAGCGAAAAAAATAAAGAAAATAGGTATATTATCAAGATAAGTTAAAAAGAAATCTTTGAATTTTTTTATTATTTGTATTACAATTAAAAAAGTAATTATAAAAATAGGAGCACATTATGCCGGAGTTACCAGAGGTTGAAAATATAAAATTTGGATTAGAAGAAGTAGTTATAGACAAACAAATTCTAGATGTAAAATACTCAAATACTGTAAAAGAAAGCCATAAACTAAATAAAATGACAATTGTAAAGCAAGATATTTGTTGTTTTTCTGAGAATGTTAAAGGAAAAACAATAGAAAAATTATCACGTAGAGGGAAATATCTATATTTTACATTAAATGAGGGATATATAATTACACATTTTGGTATGACAGGAGCATTTTTTTTAGTTAAAGATATAGCAGAGATTACTAATAAGAACTATTTTAAACACCAACATGTAATTTTCGAATTGTCAACCGGAGAAAAACTAGTTTACAGTGATATTAGAAGATTTGGAGAGCTTAGATATATTGAAGATATAACGAAGTTTAAACCTTTTATTAATCTTGCTCCAGAACCTTTTGATAATACTGCAAAAAAATATTTTCTAGATAAATTAGCTGAAAACAAATATAAGGATCAACCTATAAAAGCGCTACTTCTAGAAGGAAACGTATTTTGTGGATGTGGTAACATTTATGATTGTGAAGTATTATATCGTCAAAAAGTTCATCCACTAACAAAGGCGAGTGAACTCTCAAAAAAGAAAAAGGAGAGTTTATTTAAAGAATTAGTAGATATTTTAGAGTTGGCAATAAAAGAGGGTGGATCTACAATCTCGGATTATGTTCATGCTGATGGTGGAGAAGGAAACATGCAAAATTTCCATCAGATTTATGGAAAGAAAGTTTGCCCGTTAGGTCATGATGTAGAAAATGTTACGATAAAAGGTCGTTCTAGTCATTTTTGTCCTATTTGTCAAAAAATAAAATAAAAAGGAGAATCAATGGAGAGCAAAATAGATTTTTTAAAGAAATATATAAGTATAATTATTGGATCATTAATTTTCGCAGCGGGGTTAGAATTTTTCTTAATTCCCAATAATATATTAGATGGAGGAGTAATTGGTGTATCAATTATTGCCCGTCACTACATAGGATTACCACTTGGGGTTTTCATTTTAATTTTTAATATTCCATTTCTGTATTTAGGATATAAGCAAATAGGTAGAGGCTTTTCTATAGCATCTATTTTTGGAATTATTATCTTATCTTTTGCAACATCTTATTTTCATAGTTTTCCTCCGCTAGTTACCGATCCATTCTTAGCGTGTATCTTCGGTGGTATAATACTTGGAATAGGGGTAGGATTAGTTATTAGAAATGGTGGAACACTAGACGGTAGTGAAATGTTTTCAATCTACGCTACTAAAAAGTTACCGATTTCTGTAGGGGAGATGGTTCTTGGAATAAATGTTGTGATTTTTATAGCTTCTGGATTTGTATTCACATGGGAAGCGGCGTTATATTCTATGATAAGTTATTTCGTTGCTTCTAAAGTGATGGATATAGTTATTGAGGGACTAAATGATTCTAAATCTGTAATGGTTATTACAAGCAACTATCAAGTAATAAGTCAAGAAATTCAAGATCGATTAGGTCGTGGGGTAACTTTATTACACGGAGAAGGTGGATATTCTGGACAAGAAACAAAAATCATCTTTTGTGTAATTACTCGTATTGAAGAATCAAAACTTAAAAAAATAGTCTTTAGAAATGATAAGAATGCCTTTTTATCAATTGGAACAGTTAGTGAAGTAAGTGGAGCTAACTTTAAGAAAAAAGATATACACTAATAAAATTTCCTTTGCGGTTTGTTCTGCAGAGGATTTTTTGTGATATAATTAGTATAAAGAGGTGGGAGTAATGGAAGAATTATATAATTATCTAATTAAAAGCGAGAAAGTTTATTTGTTAGAAAGAAGAAAAACAGTAAAGTGGTGGCATATACTATTAGACCTTGTTGGACTTCTATATTTAGCTGGAACATATGGAAAAGATAAGACCTATAATTGTTACTTAGTTAAGTTTGAAAATCATTGGGAAATACTAGTGTGTAAGAAAGGAAAAGCATTAGAAAAGATTATGCTTAAAGAGAAATTTGAATTAAAAAAGAATTTTCTTTGCGGAGGTTATAAGTATAAAGTTCACAATGAAATTACGCATGAAATATACAACTATTTGAAATATTCAAGCTAGCATGAGAAAAATTTGTTTAAATATGTTATAATAGACTGATGAATTTTTTAAAGGATAATAAAATGAAAATCAAAGAAATAATAGTAGTAGAAGGAAGAGATGATACAAATAGGGTCAAAGAAGCAATAGATTGTGATACATTTGAAACTAATGGTTCTGCTCTAACTAAGAAGAAAATAGAACGTTTAATCTTTCTAGAGAAAACAAGAGGATTAATAGTTCTAACCGATCCTGATTATGCCGGAAAAAGAATTAGAAGTATAATAGAAAAAAGTATCCCTACTGCTAAACATGCTTATATTTCAAATAAAAAAGCAGTAGATAGCAAAGGGAAAATTGGAATTGAGGCTGCGAGTAAAGAAGATATTATTGCGGCTATAAGAAATCATTATACACCGATGGATGAGGTGAAAAATGATATAAGTAATGAAATATTGATAGAGTTAGGTTTAGTAGGAGGCGCTACTTCAAAAGTTTTAAGAGAAGAACTTTGTGAAAGATTAAATATAGGTTATACTAATGCCAAACAATTACTAAACAAACTTAATATGTATAATATTTCTAAAGAACGTTTATTAGATGAGATGACAAAAATAAGTAAAGGAATAAAATAATGATAGGAACACCTAAGAAAACTTTTGAAATACTAAAAAAACACGGTTTTACATTTAAGAAAAGTCTAGGGCAAAACTTTTTAATAGATGCGAATATCTTAAATAGAATCGTTGATGGAGCTGGAGTAAATGAAAATGTAGGGGTAATAGAAATTGGACCTGGAATTGGTTCTCTTACAGAGGCATTAGCTAAGAAAGCTAAAAAAGTAATTTCATTTGAAATTGATGGTAGACTTTTACCGATTTTATCGGAGACACTTGCTGATTATCCTAATGTTGAGATTATAAATAATGACATCTTAAAAGTTGATGTTGATAAAATAATCGCTGAGAAGATGTCGGATTGTGAAAAAATTATGGTGGTAGCAAACTTACCGTACTACATTACCACGCCAATTTTAACTCACTTAATAGAAAATACTGAGAAAATTGATGGTTATGTAGTTATGATGCAAAAAGAAGTTGCTAATAGACTAAATGCTAAGGTAGGAACAAAAGATTATAATTCATTGACAATTCTATTGAATTACTATACTGATGTTGAATATTTATTTACTGTACCGAAAAAAGTATTCGTACCAGCACCGAATGTTGAAAGTGCAGTTGTGAAAATTATGACTAAGGAAAATCGTGAATTTGAAACTGATGCTAAATTCTTTAAATTTGTTCGTTCATGTTTTGTTCAACGAAGAAAAACACTATTAAATAACCTAATTTCAAGTTATGGTAAAGATAAAAAGCAAGATTTGCAAAATGCTTGTGTAGATAGTGATATTGAACCAGCTAGACGAAGTGAAACTTTAAGTTTAGTAGAATTCTACAATTTATATAATAATTTAATAAATAGCAGCTTAATCTAAGGGAAATAAGATGGAAGAACTAAAAACTATAATAACTGAGTTTCGAGAAAAAAGAGGTTGGGAAAAATATGATACTTTAGAAAGATTTTCTAAAAGTATCTCTATAGAAGCGGCAGAGCTATTAGAACATTTTCAATGGGACGAAAAAGGGGATAATATACAAGAGATAAAAGATGAGTTAGCGGATGTTTTAATTTATTCTTTAGCAATGTGTTATTATCTAAATGAGGATCCTAAAAAAATTATCGAAGAAAAGTTGATAGATGTTGCAAGACGATATCCAGAAAAATAAAATTAAAAGAGGAGTAACTCATAAATCGGGATTTCGTAGAAATCGATTTTTTGAGTCACTCCTCTTTTAAAGTTTTTAATATTACTATCGACTAGTTTTTGTTTTTAGTACAGGTATCTCTTTACCTTTGTAGAACATTGCATAAAGAACTGTGACACCGATTGTGATTACTGCACAAAGAATATAAATTCCGCTATAAGATAGGATTCCATGAACAGTACCTAGAGCATAAGGTCCAAATCCAAGACCAAGATCTAATCCTATAAAGTAAGTAGAAAGTGCGATACCTACTTTAGTAGAGTCAACAAGTTTTAGGCAAACAGCTTGACCATTTGACATGAATGTTCCGTAACCTAATCCAATTAATGCACCTGAGAATAATAACATAAAGCTACCGTTAGTAAAACTTAACATTAATAAGCCTAAAGTTAAAAATACAAAACTTGGATACATAACCGCATTTTCACCACGAGCATCAAATACACGCCCTGCGAACGGACGAGTAGCCGTGATAATAAGAGCGTAAACTACAAAAAAGAATGCTCCAGCTGTTGATAAATTTAAACTATCAGCATAAATAGATAAGAAGCCTAACACGCTAGAGTAAGCTAAACCGATTAAAAATGCTACTGTTGAAATAAATAGAACTCTATACTCGATAAAAGTATTTAGTGCCCAACTATTTAAAAGTTGTTTTTGTTTTTCATCTAATTCGATATTTTTAATAGGGAATAAGAAACAAGCAATTGTAACTGAAACAGATAATATGATTGCTAGTATGATAACGGCATTAAATCCTGTAATAGGAAGTAGTAACATACCGATAAATGGCCCGATTGCAGCAGCTAAACTTGTGCTTAATCCATAGTAGTTTATACCTTCACCATTGCGAGTTTTAGGTATATAAGTTGTAACGATTGCATTAGCAGCAGTAGAAATAGTTCCGTATGCAAAACCATTTAGAAAACGAACAGTGTCTAAAATAATAATGTTAGATGATATTAGGTAAGCTGAGGTTGTTATTAAATAGATTAAAGCTCCAAAACGTAAAATTTGTTTACGACCAACAATTTCTAATTTCTTACCGATATAAAGACGAGCGACAAGTGTTCCGATAATATAAATACCTGCGGCAAATCCTGCCTGAGCTGCAGTAGCTCCTAATTGAGATGTTGCAAATTTTGCTGTAATAACTACGAAACAATAATATATTAAAAATACAATAAAATTAATTGTAGTTATTGTGATAAATCCTTTGTTAAATAATTTTTCTTTTTCTATAGCAGAATGGTTATCCATAAATATTCTCCTAACTTAATTTTTAATAACATATATTTATCATACTCCTATGAAAACAGATTTTCAAGTGTAAATTTTCATGAAAATGATATATTTTCAAATTTATTTTCATTAAAATTGAGATTTTTAATAATACATATTTAAGCTATATATAACAGTAATATTTGAGGTTTTAAAGTTGAGATATTTATAGAAATCTTTATATTTAAATTATGAAAACGAATAATTTTCATAATTTTTAAAAGTAGCTATTTATATATTGGATAATTTTATAATACAGAAGGATAAGATGAAATGGTCTTAATATATTTTTAATAATTGTTTATATATAGCGAGGAATAAAGATATAACCGTTCAAAAAAAATATATTATTAACGAAATAAATAGATTTTTCATGGAATTGTCAGAATTTTATATATTTTTTTAAAAAGTATATTGACAATTTAAGAAACAGTTGGTATAATGTAATCAAGAATTAAACGTAAAGGAGAAAAGAGATTTATGAAACTGTATCAAGTTGACACGCTACAACTAAATATTCGTTGGCAAAGCCACTAGATACTGAGTCGATCTTGTTTCTTTTTAACATAGATACGGCTCTCAGACGAGAAGTAAGTATCTATGTGGATTATTTGTGATGGAAAAATCGAGACCACATAGAAATATCTAGGTGGCTTTTTATATTATTAAAATTATAGTTAAAGGACCACTAGATATTATGCTAGTGGTCTTTTTATATAGATACGCTTCTAAAATTTGATTACAAAAAATATTATTAAACATAAAGGAGATTATTAAAATGAAAGTAAATAAAATTTTTGTAGCATTCGCGGTATTATTAGTTTGTGTATTAGGTTATGGATTCTTCTCAAGTAAAAAAGGTGAAGAAACTAAAAAAGTTGATAATAAAGAAGTTAAAGTAGGAGTACTTCAACTACTTAGTCATCCGGCTCTTGACCAAATCTATAAAGGTTTAGAAGATGGACTTAAAAAAGAAGGATATGAAGTTGGTAAAAATTTAAAAATTGATCTTCAAAATGCTCAAGGTGATCAAAGTAACTTAGCAAGTATGGGTCAAAAATTAGTTACAGATAATAATGATATCTTAGTAGGTATTACAACACCAGCTACTTTATCACTATCAAATGCAACAAAAGATAAACCAATTATAATGGGTGGTATTACATATCCAGTTGAAGCAGGATTAATTAAAGCTGAAAATAAACCAGGAAATAACATTACTGGTGTTAGTGATAGAACTCCAATTAAACAACAACTTGAAATCATGAAAAAAGTATTACCTAATATGAAAAAAGTTGGTATTCTTTATACAGCTAGTGAAGATAACTCTGTGAAACAAGCTCAAGAAGCTGAAAAATTAGCTAAAGAATTAGGATTAGAAGTTAAAGTATCAACAGTAGCGAACACAAATGATATTCAACAAGTAACAGAAAGTCTTGCTTCACAAACTGATGCAATCTTCGTGCCAATCGATAATACAATTGCTAGTGCAATGGCGACAGTTGTAAAAGTTACTGATGCTAAGAAAATTCCAGTATTCCCATCTGCAGATACAATGGTAGCTGATGGAGGACTATTAGGACTAGGTGTTGACCAATATCAAATCGGTGTTGAAACTGCAAAAGTTGTAGCTAAAGTGTTAAAAGGTGCTGATACTAAAGATATGCCAATCGTTCTTGCTAATGAAGGTGTAATTTACCTAAATGAAGCAAAAGCAAAACAATTAGGAATTGAAATTCCAAAAGAGATTAAAGATAAAGCAAAAGTAGTAGATAAAAAATAATGAGAGTGACTCAAAAATCGTGATTTCGGAGAAATCGACTTTGTCGAGTCCCCCCGCAAAGTTTATGAATTATCATATACATTTTGTTGAAATTTAGGACTTTTGGGTCAGCCCCATTATAGGTAGTAAATAAAGTTAAAGGAGCGACTCATCAAATCAATAGAAAATAAATTATTGTTTATGAGTCGCTCTAAGTTATATAAACCTAATTAGAACAAATATAAAATAAAAGAGGTGCAAAATGGATTTATTTATTTCGGCGATTTCTCAGGGAATGCTGTGGGGAATATTGTCGCTTGGATTGTTTATAAGTTTTAGAGTGTTAAATATTGCAGATATGACTACAGAAGGAGCGTATCCTTTAGGAGCAGCTGTCTGTGTTATTTGTATCCACAATGGGATTAATCCAATAGTAGCTACCCTGATTTCTATAGTAGCAGGTATGTTAGCTGGGCTTGTTACAGGGTTCTTAATTACTGTTTGTAAAATCCCAAGTTTACTTGCAGGTATCTTGACGATGACTGCATTATTATCGGTTAACCTTAGAATTATGGGTAGACCAAATTTAAGTTTAATCAATAAAGATACAATTTTCAGTAAGATTCAAGGATTAAACTTACCAACTCATTATGATACTGTATTTGTTGGAATTATTCTTTCTGGATTAATTATTATCGCTATGTCTTTATTCTTCTCAACAGAATTAGGCCAGAGTTTAATTGCAACAGGAGATAATGAGAAAATGGCAACAGCATTAGGTATTTCTACAAAAACAATGACTATTTTAGGATTAATGCTTGCTAATGGAATTATTTCTTTAGCTGGTGCAATTTTAGCTCAAAATAATGGTTATTCAGATGTAAATAGCGGTATCGGGGTAATAGTAGTAGCTTTAGCAGCAATTATTATAGGAGAAGTAATCTTTAAAGACGTAACTTTTACTACAAGATTAATTTGTGTAATCTGTGGTGCTATAATTTATAGATTATTGTTAGTTGGAGTATTGAAATTAAATATTATTGGAGCTAATGACTTTAAACTAGTTTCAGCTTTAGTAATTGCTATTTTCTTAACTTTACCTCAATTAAAATTAAAAACTAAGAGAAAGGATGCGTAGAACATGTCATTTATAAAAATAAATAAAATAGATAAAACATTCTTTCCTGGAACTATTAGAGAGCAACATGCTTTAAAAAATGTTAGTCTTGAGATAAAAGATGGTGATTTTATTACTATTCTTGGAGGAAACGGAGCAGGGAAATCAACATTTCTTAACGCCTTAGCGGGTTCTTTCTCACTAGACGGTGGAGAAATTTTAATCGAGGGAAAAGATGTAAGTAATATAGTAGAACACAAAAGAGCGGGATTCATTAGTAGAGTTTTCCAAAATCCACTTGATGGAACAGCTCCTCGTATGACTGTAGCACAGAATATGTCTTTAGCGTTACGTCGTGGTAAAGTTAGAGGTTTCAAACCAGGGACTACGAAAGAAGATAGAAAGCTTTTTAAAGAATTATTGGCAACTTTAGATTTGGGGCTTGAAGATAGATTAGATAGTGAAATGGGTCTGTTGTCAGGAGGTCAACGTCAAGCTATTGCGCTTTTAATGGCGACTATGACTACTCCAAAACTTTTACTTCTTGACGAACACACTGCAGCATTAGATCCTAAAACACAGAAGAAAATAATGGAACTTACTCGTGAAAAAATAGAAGAGAAAAAGTTAACTGCTTTAATGATTACTCATAATATCCAAGATGCAGTTAAATACGGAAATAGAATAATAGTGTTGCACCGTGGAGAGTTAGTTCGAGATATTAGTAAAGATGAAAAAGAAAAACTAGATGCAAAAGTATTATATGAGTTACTTTACAACTTGGAAGAAAGTGAATAAAAGTAACAAAAGCGACTTAGATATGTGATTTTATAAATTACCACTTTAGGTCGTTTTTTCATTTTATATTCATTTATATAATATATACTGACTTTATTAATAAACGTTAATTTAAAATTCTATAGATTTGATAACTATTGTTTTACATTTATATGTGAATTGAGTAAAATATAGTAGAAATTTGGTATGAGGAGATTGTTATGAAGATTCTAGTTGTTGAAGATGAACGCGATTTAAATAGAATAATTACTAAACATTTAAAAAAGAATAATTATAGTGTAGACAGCTGTTTTGATGGTGAAGAAGCACTGGATTTTGTTAGCTATAGTGAGTATGATTTGATTATTACAGATATAATGATGCCAAATGTTGATGGTTATGAGTTTATAGCGAGACTTCGTGAAAGTAAAAATAATACACCAGTGATTATGTTAACTGCAAGAGATACTTTAGAAGATAAAATTGTTGGTCTTGATAGTGGAGCTGATGATTATATCGTAAAGCCGTTTGAATTTGATGAACTACTTGCTAGAATAAGAGTTTTAATGAGAAGGAATTATGGATTAGCAACTAATGTTATTCAAGTCGATGATGTTGTACTTGATATCTCTAAAAAGCAGGTTACTAGAAATGGTGAGAACATTGGATTAACTGGTAAAGAATATGAAGTATTAGAGTATCTTATGAAGAATAAAGAGAGTATTCTAAGTCGTGATCAAATTCTTAATCATGTTTGGGATTATGACTACGATGGAGCTTCTAATATAGTAGATGTTATTGTAAAAAATATTAGAAAAAAATTAGATAATGGAACAGATAAGACTATTATTTACACTAAAAGGGGGCTAGGATACTTTGTTAAATAAAATTAAGAAATTATCGATATTTCCATTTAGAAAAGTGTCTTTAACTTTTAAAATAACTCTATGGTATACGACATTTATAGTTTTACTGATAGGATCGCTGATAATAGGAACATTTGTTGTTAGTGACAGTGTTGTTGAAAAAAATAGTGAAAAGAAGTTGATAGAAGAGGTAGCTGAAATCTCAAGCGGATCTGATAAGTTTACCCCGTATGAAGATGGTGTCACGTTATCAGTCTATGATAAAGATGGAAATCTCATTGCAGGTTCTGTACCTAGAAATTTTAAAGTTAATGATTTTAGTCTTGGGGCTATTTCTGAATATAAAGATGTGAATCATAATAAATATTTATATTATGATTCGGAGACTAGTTCTGCTAGATTAGGGAATGGGAAATATGTGAGAGGTATAGTACAAATTACCAATAATATAAATGGTTGGATATTACCGTTAATTATTGGTGTGGGTAGTCCATTTGTCATTTTAGTTATAATGTATGGAGGATACTTGATAATAAGGAGTTCATTGAAACCTGTAAGAGATATGACCGAAATTGCGGATGCTATCGCAAAAAGTAATGATCTTAGTAAAAGAATCTCTATAGAAGATGGAGCTGATGAAGTTCACAAGTTAGGTAAAGTTTTTAATAAAATGTTAGAAACTCTAGAAAATTCATCGAAAAGAGAACGCCAATTCAGTTCGGATGTATCACATGAACTTCGTACGCCAATTTCTGTAATTATGGCAGAAAGTGAATATGGAGCTAAATATACCGATTCTATAGAAGAAGCAAAAGAATCGTTCTCTGCAATTGAAAGACAGAGTAAGAGAATGACATCTATGATCAATCAAATTTTAGAATTATCTAGACTAGATAGTCGTTTGGAAATACCAAAACAAACACTTCAATTATCTGATAAGATTAAACATACATTAGAAGACTATAAAATTTTATTCGATAATAAGAATATAAAGTTATCCATAAGTATAGAAGAAAATATCATAGTTCATGCAAATGAAGCTTTAATTATGCGTATGATAGATAATTTATTGTCAAATGCTTTAAAATACGCTAAAACGGAAGTTACGGTATGTTTAGCTAAAAGAAATAGAATAATTTTCGAAGTAGCTGATGATGGTATTGGAATAAGTGATGAAGAAAAAATAAATATATGGAATAGATTCTATAAAGTAGATAAATCACGAACAACAACAGAAGATAATTCGTCTGGACTAGGATTATCTATTACAAAAAAAATCGTAGAATTACATGATGGTAAGATAGCGATTATAGACAATAAACCTAATGGAGCTAGATTTGTTGTTAACTTATAAAAATAATGAGAGTGCACCTTTTAATTAAGAAGGTGTACTTTTTATTTATTTTTATAAAAATTCTCTAAAGTATTAACAATCTTCATTTAGCGTTCATAAAACGAAGATATAATAAAAATATCAAAAGAGAAGAACAAAAATGAAAATCTTCATTTAAGATTCATGAAACAAAGATATAATAAAAATGTCAAAAGAGAAGAACAAAAATGAAATCTTCATTTAAGATTCATAAAAGAAATATAAAATAAGAATATAAATAAAAAGAGGTAAATTAAAAATGACAAAAAATATAAATAACAACGAAATCGAAACTATTGAAGGAACTTATATTGAAACTATCGAAAACGATAACCAATATAATGAACAACCTAAAAAAACAAAAAGAAACTTTTTAAAACCATTAATTATCGGCGCTTTAGCTGTTGTAGTGACAGGTGGAGTTGGAGCTTATGCTTATGATAAATATGAGACTGCACAAAGAACTAAAATTCAAGATGCATACTATAATGTTAAGTTGAATACAGGAAATCAAACTAATTCAAATGACAATAATAGTGGAAATAATAGCTCAAATAATAGTACTCAGAATAATAATACACAACAAAATACTCAAAATGTAAAATCACAACAAGAAATCCGCTCAATTGTAGCAGAAGCAATATCAGTACCTGAACAAAATATTAACTTTATAAAAATCAAACCTAAATACGAGGATGATTATGCACCACAAAATAATGGAGTATCTTTATATGTTTATAAAGTTGAAGCAAAAGCTAACGGGTTAGAGTATGATGTAGTAGTAGATGCTGTATCAGGGAAAGTATTAAAAGTGAAAATTGATGACTAGAAAAAATAATATTTTAATCTTCATCTAAGATTCATAAAGGAAATGTATAATAAAAATATAAAGAAAAAAGAGGTAAGAGAAAAATGACAAAAAATATTAATAATAACGAAATCGAAACATTAGAAGGTACATATACAGAAACTATTAACAATAATAATCAATTTAACCAAGAACCAAAAAGACCGAAACGAAACTTTTTAAAACCATTAATTATTGGAGCGTTAGCTGTGATAGTGACAGGTAGCGTTGGAGCATATGCATATGACAAGTATGAAGAAGGGCAAAGAGCTAAAATTCAAGATGCTTATTCAAATGTCAAGATGAACGTAGGAACACAAATAAATCCAAATAACAATAATAACAACAATAATAGTGGTGACAGTAACTCAAATAATAATTCACAAGCTAATAATCAAAATTCAAATAATAATAATAACTCAGCCCCAGTTGCTCAAAACAACAATAACGTTCAACAAAATACACAAAATGCAAAATCTCCACAAGAAATACGTTCATTAGTAGCTGCTGCGATCTCAACACCAGAGCAAAATATCAATTTTGTAAAAATTAAACCAGACTATGAAGATGATTACGCACCTCAAAATAATGGAGTACCATTATACATCTATGAAGTAGAAGCACGTGCAAACGGATTAGAATATGATGTGAAAGTTGATGCTGTATCAGGTAAAATCTTAAAAGTAGAAATAGATAACTAATAAAAAATAAACTGATAATCTAGAAATAAAGACTAGGTTATCAGTTTTTTATATCTATAATAAATTAAATTGTTTGCTATTTTTTGTTGTTATAAATGTAGTATCCGATAAAAATAGCAATTGTTAAATATAGGTTAATATTAGGATTAGTGACGTAAAAGAGCATAGCCTTGTATGATAAGCGCATCAATAAGCCTTGGATAATAGATGGGGCAAAAAGCAAAATTAAGATTATAGAGTTATCCATTTTTCTTGCCAATAAAATAATAAACAATAATATAAGAAGAAGTAGGATAATAGCTATATATTTATTTATCACTACATTAAATACAATTGGGAATTGAATAGGATTAAAAAATATTAATAACGCTATTAACAATATGCAACTTGTAATAATTGTACTTTTGGTGCGTTCATTAAGTGTGCTTTTACCAGTGTATGTGAAAATGTAATTTAAGTAAGAAACGCCGAATACTAATATTCCTATTAAAAATGCTTCTAGTAAATTTAATGTAGTAAATGGATTAGCGATAATAGGAGCTAAGTAAAAAAGTATGTAAATACCTGTGGCTATAATTAAATTTCGTTTTAAAGTTGTCATTTTCTCTCCTTTTTTATTTTAGTAATGCTGTTAAAAAATAACCTAAAAAAGAAAATACTATTATAATAAGTATTAGCACTAGTGCGCTAGAGTTAAAAATAAAAAATAGCGGCAGTGCTAGGATACTGCTAAGTAACGGTGTGAATACTGTTCTTTCCATAAAATAAGAAATTAGTACTGTTATTGAAAATGAAAAGAAACCATACGCTAATATTAGAATAAAACCAGCTTTGTCAGTCGTTCCGTTATAAAATTTTAAAAAAGCCAGTGGTAGAACGTAGTAAAAAATACTAGTTAATAAAAATGTCCCTAAAAAGATTCTTTTGTTCATGTTAATGTCTCCATATATTGTTTTTATTATTGTAATATTTTCTATCAATGAAGTCTAGTAATATAGTAAAATTAATAAAAAAATATTTTCTTGAATGGAGTAAAATATTTTTGGATATCCCTTGTTAAAATGAAATAATTAGAGTAAAATAAATATAATAACATTACAAAGGAGAACTATAATTATGTCAAAAGTTCATGTATTTGATCATCCATTGATCCAACATAAATTATCTTTTATAAGAGATAAAAGAACAGGTTCTAAAGACTTTAGACAACTTACTAATGAAGTAGGATCTTTAATGGCTTATGAAATCACTCGTGACCTTCCATTGGAGGATGTAGAAGTAGAAACACCAATCCAAACAACTACTTGTAAACGTCTTTCAGGTAAAAAGATAGTATTTGTTCCAATTCTACGTGCAGGATTAGGAATGGTTGATGGATTAATGAATCTAATTCCATCAGCAAGAGTAGGACACGTAGGATTATATCGTGATCCAGAAACTCTTCAACCACATGAGTATTTTGTTAAAATACCGAGCAATCCAGAAGAACGTCATTTCATCGTTGTTGATCCGATGTTGGCAACAGGAGGTTCTGCCATTGCTGCAATAAATTCATTAAAACAACGTGGAGTTACGGATATTAAATTTATGTGTCTTATAGCTGCACCAGAAGGTGTAGAAGCGTTACATAAAGCTCACCCAGATGTAGATATTTTTATAGCTGGATTAGACGAAAAATTAAATGATCATGGATACATTGTACCAGGATTAGGAGATGCTGGAGATAGAATCTTCGGAACGAAATAATAATTAATTCTTTTTTATGAATTTATATAAAATTTAAGAAATCGCTAGCAAATATTATAAAATCATATTATAATATGATTATGTATTTCTAATTTTTTATATTACAACAGACTTAGAAATATAAAAGATACTTTAAGAAAAGAGGTGAGGGGAATATATGGAAAAACACACATATCTTATTACCAAATTATTTGGCTATGATATAACGGTTAATATTCCTAGTGTAATCACAACTTTAATAACAGTATTACTTACCTTTGTTATTGTGATGTTTCTAACTAGTAGAATAAAATTAAGACCAGATAGTAAACGTCAAAATGCGGTTGAATTACTTGCGTATTTCGTTAGTGATAATGTCATCAAAGGTAATGTTAACTGGAAAAAATATGGTAAAGGATTATGGGCGACAGCTCTAACAATTATTTCACTTGTTGCAGTAGCGAATACTATTGGTGTATTAATAGAGGTTAGTTATGATGAAGTAATCTATGTAAACTCTGTAACTGCGGATCCAACATTTACTTTCTCTCTTGCATTATTGATTATTGTATTTACTCATTTTGCAGGAATTAAGTATAAAGGAGTTAAACACTATTTTGGTACATATACTTCTTCAGGTATTGGTATTACACCATTCAAGGTTATTGAAGAATTCACAAACTTGATGACTTTTTCAATGCGTTTATTCGGTAATATCTATGCAGGTGAAATATTATTAGCACTATTAGCAACTCTTACAACAGTAGGATTCTTTGGTGCAATAGCTGGTATGGTAGGATTAGTGGTATGGAAAGGATTCTCTCTATTTATAGGATTTATCCAAGCATATATCTTTACTGTCTTAACATTTATTTATTTATCACATAAAATTAGTGATGAACATTAATCTTTTTAATTGCACTATATGTGCAAAAATCTAATAATTAATAAAATTCATTTATTATCCAAGGAGGAAAATATAATTATGGTAGAATTAATTGGAGCAGGTTTAGCAGCAGGATTAGCAGCAGTTGGTGCTGGTATCGGTAACGGATTTTTATTCGGTAAATTTATCGAAGGTGTATCTCGTCAACCAGAATTAGAGTCAAGATTAAAATCAAATGCTTTCGTATTATTCGCACTTGTTGAAGCGGTACCTATCTTAGCAATAGTTATCTCATTCATCATTTTAGCAAAATAGTTAATTTTAGTATTAAAACAAAATAACTAAGAAGAATAGGAGCAGTTAGTAAATGGAAAATTTAGTATTTTTAGCTACTGAACACTCTTCTCATCAAGGTTTTAATCTGGGAAATATGGTTATTAATATTGTAGCTGTATTGATCTTATTAGTATTACTGAAAAAATTTGCTTGGGATAAACTTATTGATATGTTAGATGAGCGTCAAAGATTAGTTGAAGGTCAACTTGATGATGCCGCTAAAAATCAAAAAGAAGCATTAGTTTTACTTGAAGAAAATCAAGAAAAATTAAGAAATGCTCAAAAAGAAATCAAAGTTATGATGGAAGATGCTCGTGAACAATCTAAGGTTGAAAAACAAGCTATTCTTGAAGAAGCTCGTAAACAAGCAGAACAATTAAAAGTAAATGCTCAAAGAGATATTGAGGATGAGAAGAAAAGAGCACTTGAAGAAATCAACAAACAAATTGCTGAACTATCAGTGCTTGTAGCTTCGAAAATTTTAGAAAAAGAATTAGATGGCTCAACACAAAGTGAATATGTTGATAAAGTCATCAAAGAGGTAGGGGTGAAATAATGAGTAAGTCAGTATTAGCTAATAAAATTGGATATTCATTATTTGAAGTTGCGAAAGAAAATAACTCTTTAGAACAAGTTTCTTATGAGTTAAATGAAGTTGCAAAAGTCGTTAATGAATCTTCAGATTTTGTTACATTGATGAACAACCCTAATATAGAAAAAATTAAAAAAATTAATTTGATTGATGCTTCATTTACAGGTGTTAATAAATATGTTGTAAATGTAGTGAAAATCTTAGCAGGTAATCTGCAAATCTCATTAATAAATTTTGTTTTAGAGCAATTTACAGAATTGTTTAATAAACATTCAAATAGCGTTGTTGTGAAAGTTGAATCAGCTTCGCCACTAACTGACGTACAGTTAGAAAATCTAAAAGAAAAACTTAAAAATGAGTTACAACTAGAAAAAGTAGAACTTAATAATTTTGTAGATGAAAGTCTTCTTGGTGGATTAAAACTTACTTATAATAATAAAGTAGTTGACGCTAGTATTAAGGCAAAATTAAATGCTATAAAATCAAAAATTTCTACAATCTAGAAGAAGTTGAAACAAGGAGGGACATAAATGGCTATTAAAGCTGAAGAAATTAGTTCATTACTAAAATCACAAATAGAAAATTATCAGTTTGAAGTTAAGTCAACAGATGTCGGTACAGTTATAGAAGTAGGGGACGGTATTGCTCGTGTATACGGTCTTAATGAAATAATGAGTGGTGAGCTTGTAGAGTTCACTAAAACAGGGGTTATGGGTCTTGCCCAAAACCTTGAAGACACAAATGTTGGTATCGTAATCTTAGGTCCAACAACTGATATCAAAGAAGGAGACGAAGTTCGTCGTACAGGTCGTGTTATGGACGTACCTGTTGGTGAAGAACTTATCGGGCGTGTAGTAGATCCATTAGGACAACCAGTTGATGGTCGTGGACCAGTAAATACTACAAAACGTCGTCCAATTGAATCTCCAGCTGTTGGGGTTATGGGACGTAAATCAGTATCAGTTCCATTCCAAACAGGTATCAAGGCAATTGATGCATTAGTACCAATCGGACGTGGACAACGTGAGCTTATTATCGGAGATAGACAAACAGGTAAAACTGCAGTAGCTATCGACTCAATTTTAGCTCAAAAAGGACAAGATGTTATTTGTATCTATGTTGCTATCGGACAAAAAGAATCTACAGTACGTAGTGTTGTAGAAACTCTTAAAGAACACGGTGCATTAGATTACACTATTGTAGTAACAGCGTCAGCATCTCAACCAGCACCACTTCTATACATTGCACCTTATGCTGGGGTTGCTATGGCAGAAGAGTTCATGTTTAATGGTAAAGATGTAGTAATCGTGTATGATGACTTATCAAAACAAGCAGCAGCTTACCGTGAGTTATCATTACTATTAAAACGACCACCAGGTCGTGAAGCATATCCAGGGGACGTATTCTACTTACACTCACGTCTTCTTGAACGTGCAGCTCGTGTAAATGAAGATTTTGGTGGAGGAAGTATCACTGCGCTACCATTCGTAGAAACACAAGCAGGTGACATTTCTGCATATATTCCAACAAACGTAATTTCAATTACAGATGGTCAAATCTTCTTACAATCAGATTTATTCTTCTCAGGTATTAGACCAGCAATTAACGCCGGACTTTCAGTATCTAGGGTAGGAGGATCTGCACAAATTAAAGCAATGAAAAAAGTATCAGGAACACTACGTCTGGACTTAGCATCTTACCGAGAGTTAGAAAGCTTTGCTCAATTCGGTTCTGATCTAGATCCAGCAACTCGTGAAAAACTAGAACGTGGTAAACGTACAGTTGAAGTTTTAAAACAAGACTTACATAAACCAATTCCAGTAGAAAAACAAGTTATGATTCTTTATGCTTTAACTCATGGATTCTTAGATGATGTAGAAGTTAAAGATATTCACAGATTTGAACAAGAATTATATGCATACTTAGATGCTCATGAAAATGAAGCAGTTAAGCATATTATTGAAACAAAAGACTTACCATCAACAGAAGTTATGGATGGAGTAATCGCTGCATTCAAAAAAACTTTTGCCTAAGATGATAAGTAGTAGAGTAAAGGTGGTGAACTAATTGGCGTCACTAAGAGATATTAAAAACAAAATCAATTCTACGAAAAAAACTAGTCATATTACAAAAGCAATGGAGATGGTTTCAACATCGAAACTATTAAAAGCACAATCAAACGCACAGAGATTTAATCCATATATGCAAAAAATGCAAGAGGTAATGGGGACAATTTTTGGTAAAGGTGCTAATATTAAACACCCTATGTTAGAAAAAAGAGAAGCTAAGAAAACTCTTTATGTTGTAATTACTAGTGATAGTGGTTTATGTGGAGGATTCAACTCGAACGTTATTAGAAATTTTGTTAATACTGTTAAAGAAAGACATAATAATGAAGGGTATGGTATCGTAGCTATAGGAAACTATGGTGCTGAATTCTTTAGAAAAAATGGCTATAATGTAGTTGATAGTTACAGAGATATACCAGATGAGCCAAGTTTCACTCAGGTTAAAGAAATTACTAATAAAGTGGTAGGTTACTTTATCGATAAAGAATATGATGAAATATACATACACTTCAATCATTTTGTTAGTATGATTCAACAGGTTGTAACTGAAAGTAAAGTTCTACCTATTGAAAACACAGATCAATTTACAAATTCTAATGATCAAATTACTGGTGTATATGAATTTGAACCTGGTGAGGCAGCAGTACTAGATGTAATACTACCGCAATATGCTGAAAGTATGATTTATGGAAGTATATTAGATAGTAAAGCTAGTGAACATTCTGCAAGAAAAACAGCAATGAAAAATTCAACTGATAATGCAGGAAATATTATTGATACACTTACGATTAAATATAATCGTGCAAGACAAGCCGCTATTACACAAGAAATCACAGAGATTGTAAGTGGAGCAGCAGCAACAAAATAGTAATGAGAAAGGAGAAGCTATTAAGTTAGCATACAACATATGAATAAAGGTTATATTCTCCAAGTTATGGGACCTGTAGTAGATGTTAAATTCGAATCAGGGCATATGCCAAATCTATTAAACGCTTTAGAAGTTTATATAGAAAAAGGCGATGGGAAAAAAGAAAAATTAATTCTTGAAGTTTCTCTAGAAGTAGGTGATAATGTAGTTAGAACAATCGCTATGTCATCTACAGATGGATTAAATAGGGGAGCAGAAGTAGTAGATACAGGAGCACCGATTACAGTTCCTGTAGGTAACTACACATTAGGTCGTGTGTTCAACGTTCTAGGTGAAGCAGTTGACCACGGAGCAGAAGCAGGAGAAGAAGTTCAAAAAGAATCAATTCACAAAGAAGCTCCTACTTTTGATGAATTATCAACACACGTTGAAGTTTTAGAAACAGGTATTAAAGTTATTGACTTACTAGCACCATATATTAAAGGTGGTAAAATCGGTCTTTTCGGTGGTGCGGGAGTTGGTAAAACAGTTCTTATTCAAGAGCTTATCAATAACGTTGCACAACAACACGGTGGTCTTTCAGTATTCACAGGTGTAGGTGAACGTACTCGTGAAGGAAATGACTTATACTATGAAATGAAAGATTCTGGTGTTATTAACAAAACAGCCATGGTATTCGGGCAAATGAACGAACCACCAGGAGCTCGTATGCGTGTAGCATTAACAGGATTAACTATGGCGGAATACTTCCGTGATGAAGAAGGACAAGACGTACTTCTATTCATCGACAACATTTTCCGTTTTACACAAGCAGGATCTGAGGTTTCTGCGTTATTAGGACGTATGCCTTCAGCCGTTGGTTACCAACCAACACTTGCTACAGAGATGGGACGTTTACAAGAACGTATCACATCAACTAAGAAAGGTTCTGTAACATCTATTCAAGCGATTTATGTACCAGCCGATGACTATACTGACCCGGCACCAGCTACAACATTCGCCCACTTAGATGCGACAACAAACCTTGAACGTGCGTTAACAGAGATGGGTATCTATCCAGCTGTTGACCCTCTAGCTTCTACATCAAGAGCATTAGCTCCTGAAATCGTAGGAGAAGAACACTACCAAGTAGCGACAACAATTCAAAGAACACTTCAAAAATATCGTGAATTACAAGATATTATTGCCATCTTAGGTATGGATGAATTAAGTGATGAAGATAAGAAAACAGTTGATAGAGCACGTCGTGTACAATTCTTCTTATCTCAAAACTTCCACGTTGCAGAGCAATTCACAGGTCAACCTGGATCATATGTTCCAGTATCTGAATCTGTTCAAGCATTCAAAGGAATACTAGAAGGTAAATACGACCACATTCCAGAAGATTGCTTCCGTCTTGTAGGTGGAATTGAAGATGTATTAGAAAAAGCTCGCAAACTAGGAGTAGAAGTATAATACAAATAGGAGGTAAATAAATGAATACTTTAAGTGTAAGCATTGTTACTCCTAATGGAGAAGCTTATAGTGCTAAAGAAGCTTCTATGGTTGTATTGGGAACTACTAGTGGACAAGTTGGGATAATGGCAAACCATGTTCCTATGGTAGCGTCATTAAAAATTGGTCCGTTAAAAGTGATTTTTCCTGATGGACGAGAAGAATTTCTAGCTGTAAGTGAAGGATTTGTGGAAACACATAAAGGCGAAGTAACTATTATAGTTCAAACAGCAGAATTAGACAAAGATATTGACGTTGAACGTGCCCAAAGAGCATTAGAACGTGCAGAAGAGCGTCTTGCTAAAAAAGAAGATGGTCTTGATGTAAGACGTGCAGAACTAGCTTTAGCTAAAGCTTGTGCCCGTCTGAAAGTATCTGGTAAGTAAAATAAGAAAAGATATGAATTGAATCTATTTGACTTTAAAAGTCAAGATTATAATAGCGTAGCAGTCATAAAGACAGTTACGCTATTTATTTTGATTTAAATATATATTCCCGTTAGTTTTTAGATGTTTGCTATTTTTATTAAAGTCAAGAGTAAAATCAATATATATTAATATATTATTCTTTTTATGTAATATACTTACCAATAAGATAACTATTTAAATAAAAAAATATTTCACACCTGTTTTTTAAAGTATATTTTAAGTAAAATTTTAACTATATTTAAGGTAAGTAGAAAAGGTTTTAAAGTTGTATTTTATGGTTTTTTAAAATATATTAATTGATAAAAAATAATAAATTTGATATAATATGAAGGAAATATTTTATAATTCACATTAACTAAAATAATATAATAATAATTAGGTGATAAATGTAATGTGTAAATAATTGTTATTATAGAAAGGAACATGTAATCATATGGAAAGAAAGGAAATATTTTCGATAAAAAAATTAAAAGTTGGTGCAGCGTCAGTTTTAATAGGTACTGGTATTGTATTTTTAGGTAGTGAAGCATCTGTAGTTTTAGCTAATGAGTCTGTTGTTGAAACTACTGTCAATAGAACAAATAGTGACGATGTGGATGATAATTCTGTAAGCCCCAAAAATATTCTTAATAGTGATAAAACGGGGGTAAATTCTAGTACAACACCCCAACAAGTGGATACTAATTCTATAAAACCTACTGAAAATAATAGTAATTCATCTAATGTTGATACTACAAGTGAAGTTAGTGGTTTAGAAAATAAACCTAATATTGTAGATAAAAAAGATATGGATATTGTTACTAATAAAAATAGGAAGAAAATTAGTAAACGATCTAAAAGAGAATTAACAGATTCGGAAACAATTGATTATAGTGGTGCTAAGATATCTGGACGATTAAATGACGGAAAAACACAATATG
>NZ_CAURMG010000013.1:0-45283 GCF_963525875.1 uncultured Gemella sp.
ATTTTGCATATCCATCAGCAATTTCCTTAACATCTCCTTTTTTACCTTTTCCTTTTACATCTTCTACAAATATAACTTTCATTACAATTTCTCCTTTTAATCTATTTTATCTTATTATCCTAATACCTTATCAATCGCATCATTTAATCGCTCAAGCGCCTCATCCAAGTTGATTCCCTCTATTTGTGTTGCCGCATTAGCAAGATGGCCACCACCACCAAGCTCTTCCATAATCAACTGAACATTTATATTACCTAACGATCTTGACGAAATACCCACTTTACCTTCATCTAAATATCCTATAGCAAAACTACATTCAATTCCTTTTAAAGTAAGCAGTAAATCCGCACTTTGAGCTAACATGACATTAGTGTAATATTTATTTTCTGGTGCTTTCGCCATAATAATTTCTGGGGATTTCTGAATAGAATTATTAATGATTTCTACCCTATTCATAAAGTTTTCAAACGGTTCTTTTAAAATTGTTTTAACTTTTGTCGGATCAGCACCATTACTTCTTAGATATGCTGCCGCATCAAAAGTTCTAGATCCCGTTCTTATCGAAAAGTTTTGAGTATCAACTACTATCCCCCCAAGCATTATCGTTGCCGCAATAGGTGAGATTTTCTCTATCTTAGTTTGGTACTCTATTAATTCTGCTATTAATTCCGATGCCGATGAAGCATAAGGTTCTATATACGTTAGTAATGGGTTAGTAATTATATCTTCACCTCGTCTATGGTGATCAATTATTACCTTCCTATTTGCTTTTGATAAAATTGCTGCATCGATAACACGAGAAGCATCTGAAGTATCTACAACTATTAATGTTGTTTGCGGGGTCATAAGCTCCCATGCTTCGTCACTATCTACAAATACTTTTGATAATTGTTCATCTTGACTATCAATCTCAAACATTACTTTTTGTATAGTTTCATCTTGATCGCTTTCATTTAAGATAATATAACACTCTTTATTTAAAAACTTGGCAAAAGTATAAATACCAACACAAGCCCCAATAGCATCAAAGTCAGGACGTCTATGCCCCATTACAATGATCTTATCGCTGTCACTTACTATGTCAGCTAACGCATTAGAGACAACACGCGCCTTAATTCTAGTACGTTTTTCTTGTGGATTAGTTTTACCACCATAAAATCTTATTGTACCATCAACATCTTTCATAGCAACCTGATCTCCACCACGACCTAAGGCTAAGTCTAGCGAGCTTTTAGCTAGTTCACCTAGCTCTGGTAAGAAATCCGTACCCATCCCTACTCCTATACTTAGTGTAATCGGTGCATCGAACTCTTCTTTCAAACTTCTAATAGTATCCAAAATTTGAAATTTATCTTTTTCTATTTTCTTTAAATCTTTTACATTTAACAATCCGATAAATCTATCTTCATCAATTCTTTTAAGGTAGATACTATTCTTTTTAGCCCAATCCGTTAAAGTAATAACTATAGTAGCATCTAGTCTACTTGCTACTTCATCATCTAGAGAATCATACACATCTTCATAGTTATCAAGACTCAAATTAAGTATGATTGGTCTAGTATCTCTAAATCTTTGCATTACAACTTTACTTTCAGTAATATCAAAGAAGTAAATATAACCACTATCTCTTTGGTAATTAACTTTATAATGTTTACCAAAAATTTCAAACTGATTATCAACCGGAGTTTCTAAATCAAATAGATCTTTAATTTCAGGCATAAGATCTAAAATATTTAAACCTTTTATTTCTTCAACTTTGATATTTTTATAAATAAAGTTATTCGCCCATTCTATATTTTTATCTTTGTCGATTACAACTATACCTATAGGGAATTTATTTATACCTTTTTCTGATGAATCTTTGATTCTATTAGTCAACTTACTAATATAACGCTCCATTTGTTCACCAGCTTTTTTCTTCTGCAGACTATAAAGAATGAAAATAAATAAGCCCATCAACAGACAAATTACTAAACTGTAAATATTAAATATACCACTTAGAATTGCACCTATTAGAAAAATAATAGAGATAATTAATTCATATTTTTTCTTATCACTCATGCTTATCTCCCCCTCTTCATAACAATATATCCTTCTCTTAATTTAAATATACTGTCAACAAATCCTAGTAATTCAAAAATAGGACTAAAAATAAACATCAAGGCAAATACAACAGGCTTACCTATCGGTATTTTCGAATTAGATTTTTGTTCTATAAAGAAAAATGCTGTAAATAATCCATTCAAAACAAACGCCAATGATAGCACTCCTGTTAAATTTTGGAATAAAATATTCCAAAAACTATAAGTATCACTGCCAGTTTCCATTTCTACAAGAAAAGTTAATAATGTAACCCCAATATATATATATCCACTTCTAGGACTCAACATTATTCTACTAAATTTTGGAAATACTGGTATAATCACATATTCTCTACTTAATAACGATAATGTGTACTGAACCAACAAAAGACTATATGCAAATAATACTATAAAGATCGTTACAGGGAATGATTTTTGAAGATTAGAAAAACTCTCTAGTACTAAGTTCTTATCAACACTTTGATTCATTTCCGCCATAGAATTCACATAAGAATTAATAAAATCTAGTATTTGTTTACTATCAATTGTTATATGCCCCAATCTTATTGATAAGAATATATACAATGCTACAGCTAAAAATATTAAGGAACTAACTGCAACTACTAAGAAAACTTTTGATCCTCTTACATATATCGTCCTATACACTACATAAGATATAATCATATGTATTCCAAACCAAGTTATTATATTAGGAGAAGCTAATAATGATAGTATTAATCCTCCCGAAGCAATTAATGGAATGTAATACTTAAGTCCTTTTGCTCCTAATACATATGTAAGTGGGAAAACAGAAAGAAAGGCCGTCACAATTTCTATATTCAAGAATATTCCAAATAATATTAATAACAAATAACTTACCGAATAAGCCAATATTTTAATATCACTAGGTGTTCTAAAGAAAAATTTATTTTTCATTAATTCTTTAATTTCTTTACTCAAAAGTTCTGAAATGTTATTATCCAAATTAACACTCCTTTTTCATTTTAATAATACCACTATATATATTTCACACTATATAGGTATCTTTATTATTATACCAAATTTCAACACTTTTTTAAAGGAAAATAAAAAAACAAATCTCACCTAAACTCTACTTCCACTCTACAGATTGAGTTCCTTAAAAATTAACTTCAAATCAAACTTTAAAAATTAATTTTTTTATAAATTTCCATACTAAACACTGTTTATAATTGACAAAAAGTATTATTCAACTTATGATATTTAGTAAAGGTTGCAACAAACTTTGTATTAATTTTTAGATTAAAAACATTTATTATATTTTATAGAAAGGGATATTTTCATGAAAAAATATGTAATTACTATTGTTACAGTTACATTAGCAGTTTTAATATTAGCATTAGGTGGTTATTATTACCTAAATAAAGACGATAATCAAACACCATCTAATACAACTAATCAAAAAGATATTAAAAAATCTTCTCCTACTAATGAAAACACAAAAACTGATAACAATAAAGAAAACACTCCATCTACCAATGGAAAAACTCCAGAGACGGTTACTCAACCAACAATTATTAATGGTATTATATTAGCTAATAAAAAACACCCTCTTCCTGCAAACTACAATCCTGGAGAAAACCCTACAGCGCGCCAAAAAGTAAATAAATTAATAAGTGATGCACAATCTTTAGGGTTAAATGTATCTAATCAGGTTTCTGGCTTTAGAGCTTATGGTACTCAAGCAGGATTATACAATAATTATGTTGCTGCTCATGGAAAACAAGAAGCCGATAGATTTTCTGCTCGTCCTGGTTATAGCGAACATCAAACAGGATTAGTTTTTGATCTTATCGACAACCAAGGTCAACTTTTAGGAGCAGAAGGTACTAGTGAAAGCAGTAAAAAAGCTGCAGAATGGTTAGGAAAAAATGCTCACAAATATGGATTTATCGTTAGATATAAACCTGAATTTGTAGAAAAAACCGGATATATGGAAGAAAGTTGGCATATTCGTTATGTTGGTGAAGACGTAGCTAAAACTATTTATGAAAAAAATATTTCGCTAGAAGAATATCTTAATGCTCCTGGTGGAGATTACGCAAATTAAAATACTATTAAATAAAAGGAGAATTAAATGAATAAAAATAATCAAGGACAAAATAATCAAAATTATAATAACCCAAATTTTAACAATACCCACTATAACAATCAAGGTTACGATCAAAACTTTGACAATAATCAATATAATAATCAGGGATATGATCAAAACTTCGATAACAATCAATACAATAATCAAGGATATAATCAACAATATCAAAATACTCAATACCAAAACTTCGATCAACAACAAAATTACAACAATCATCAACAACAACATTATAATAACCAACAAAATTATAATGTTCCACCAATTTACACAGAAGAACCAAAAAAGAAAAAAAGTATAATTCCAGTTGTATTAACAGCAATTATTACTTTCGTAGTATTAGTCGTTGTACTGTACTTTGGATATAATAAATTCTTGAAAAAAGATAATGTAATTGATTTATCAACATATGAGGTAAACTTTGTTACATACGGTGCTCAAGGTGAAGGTAAACCTGAAGTTGACATTAAAAAAGTTCCTGAGGTTGCAAAAACAAATGCTGAAATCTCAAACCTACTATCAAATCCAGATGTTTCATTTGATAAGCAAAGCAACTTAAAAAATGGTGATAAAGTTGAAGTTACTATTACTTTAAATAAAAATACATTAAATAAATTGAAATTAAAAGCAACTGGGGAATTTAAACGTACATTTACTGTTAACGGACTAAATGAAAAAGCTAAAGAAAAAGAAACTATAATTGTGAAGGAAAGTTCTTCTAGCTCATCTAATTCTTCTAGTCGCCGTAGCGATGAACGTACTGTATATGTTAAACCATCAGCCGGAGTTAACTTAAGAAGTTCTTCAAACGATTCAAGTAGTATTATTGCCGCAATTAAAGTTGGAAACCCTGTATACCAACACTATATTGAAATTAACTCACAAGGTGAAGCTTGGGCGTATGTTTCATACGGTAGTCGTGATGGTTGGATAAGAGCAGATTTAATTGGATAAATTTTTATATATTAAAAAAAGTTGACTCACAAAATTGTGAATCAACTTTTTTAATTATCTCTAACTTTAACCTTAACCATAAGCATGCTTAATAAAGTCATGCCTATTACAATAAGGAAAATAGCTTTACTTTGTGTGAAACCAAATAACCCATTTTTAACATGTTTAGCTATCCACACATAAATATAGTCACCATAATAAATACCTAAAGCAAAGAACGCTTGATATATTCCCATACTTACATTACGATATTCTCTATCAAAATATTGCATTGCTAAAGAAATCAATGCATTATAAGCTCCACCATATCCTAAACCATTTAAGATATAACTAAAATAAATAACATATGGATTATTAACATATAATGCTATTACATAGAATGCTAACGAACATCCTAATAGGAATAATAAGGTTTTTTGTATACCCCATTTTCTCGTGAAGTATACCCCTACAAGAACTCCCGCAATAAGCTGTGGCACTGCAAAAACAGCATCCATATACGCAAGCATAAGAGGCGTCATGTTTAACTCTGTTTTACCATAAGCAATCATATTAGCTCCACTCGTTGAGAATTTTATAAACGAAAGTAATAAAGCTAATAAACAAATATAAATAAAACTCTTATGTTTAATTACCACTTTTACCTTATCGAATGAAAAATCACTATCAACAGGACGATAATCTTTCATCATAAACGATAATATAAAGGTTACTACTGCAATACCACCTGTAACTAACCACATATAATCAAAATGCTTATAAGTGTTCATTGTAAAAACATATTGTATAGGTGCTGCAATAAACTCAGCTAATAATGGGGCCACAGATAATATCGAAACTGAAACTGCCGCTTTATCTTTAGAAAATGTCTCTGAGAAAATAACATTAAATAATGCAAGCATAGTTGCACTAATACCCAACGACAATGAAGATAAGTATAAAGTTACATAATTACCATTAAATGCAACTAAAAATGAAGTCACTATTAGTAAAAATAGTGAAATTTGCACAAATATTTTACGTCTTTTAAATATATCACTGGCTAAAAACATCGGTAACCTTATGATTAAACTTGTAAGCCCATATCCTGCTGCTATTTGGGCTGCGAGTACTGGTGTTAAAGAAAGTCCACCTTGATCAATCGGCGTAATTGCATATAACTTCCTATAAGCACGTATAATACTTATCGCAGACCAGAATAAAACTAATATCCAAAATATTACTACTTGATCTCTATTTAATTCGAATTTCTTAGATAAGAAAATCACCAAAATTAAAATTAATGCGATCATAATAAACGAAAATAAAATTTTTGTTTTAACCATCTCCTAACTATGTAATATAAGTAATTTTTTACGAATTGCCGAACTAATATTTTAAAATTCAACCTTAACATTATACCATAAAAATAAAACTTGTATAATAAAAATATCTCATTATATTACTTTCGAAAGTGTCAAGAAACTTATTTTTATATTAGGGTATACCTCATTAATGATTTTAGCACATCCAAATAATGTCATTCCACTCGTATATATATCATCTACAATCAAAATACTCTTAATATTATCTAAACTGTGTATATTAGATAAAAAATAATATTTATTCTCAATTCTTTCTTTATGCAATTTCGATTGTTTTTCTCTATATTCGCAACCAAGAAGTTTTACAAATTCCACATCACATACCTTGCAAATCTGTTCAATATGATCAAATCCACGAATAATTTCTCGAATACTATTAGCTGGAACAATAGTAACTAAGTCAAATTCATTAAAAGAAAAGAATTTCTCAAAAAGTTTTTTGAACTTTATAGAGCACTCTATTTCTCCAAAATATTTTATTGAATAAATAACATCTTTTACAAATTCATAATCTGAAAAATAATATAACGAATAACATCCCACTTCTGTAACATTTATATCAATATGTTCTTTACATGTAGTACAAAGTTGAAATTTCTCTTTTTTCTCAAATAATGTATCAAACCCCAATTTTTCTCTAATTTCTAATCCACAAAAACTACATTTCATACTCTACCTCTATTTAATTTTCTATATTTAGCTAAATTATTCATATACTCAATTTCTTTAACCGCTGCTTTCATATCCTTACTTATCTTATCAGCTAAAAATACAATATCACCAGAATTATCATAATCTTTTCTACCTACTCTTCCCGAGATTTGGATCAAAGCAGCTTTCGTAAAATTTATATGATTCGCATCAAAAACCAAAACATCCAAATAATCAAAAGTTACCCCACGTTCCAATATTGTAGTAGTTACAAGAATATCTATTTCTCTATTATAAAATCTTTGAACTTTCTCACTTCTCTGCTTATCTTCACTATAAACAAAATCTATTAATACTTTTTCCGGTAAAATCTTCTTAAAATATAAAACCGCAGACTCACACATTCCTATCTCCGGCACAAATATTAATACACGGCGTTTTTTCTCTAAACTACTCGTTATAAATTCTTGGATGAACTTGGATTTCTTTGAAAATTCAAACACCTCAGCTTTTTCAATTTTTATTTTCGGCACAGGTAACAGGTATCTATGGTATCGTATTGGTATTTTCACGATTTCTTCAACACTAGATTTAACTTTATCAGACGGCGTTGCAGATAAAAACACAAATACTCCTCCTCTTTTTAAGCTGGTCCTAGCTCCATTTTCCAAACATTCATCCCCAGAATACGGAAAAGCATCAACCTCATCAATAATAATAACATCGAAGTAATTATAGTATTTAACAAGCTGATGAGTAGTCATAATATAGAAATTCGAATCCTCTAATATTTTTTCTTCACCATGTAATACACTTATCGGATATCCTCTAAAATCACGCATAAATCTTTCAATCAGTTCTTTTACTACATCTCTTCTCGGAATAGCTAGACAAATTCGCTTATTAGATAAGAGTGCTTGATATATCGCAGCATACACTATTTCTGTCTTCCCTGCACCGCAAACTGCCCATATTAGAGTGCTGTTACCATTTTTAATGTTACGAACTAAAGAAACACTTGCTTCTTCTTGAATATCACTTAACTTTACACTTGGCAACTTTGGAATTTCCAAGTCAAACATCGGTATACTTATGTGAAATTTTATAAAATAATCATCACTTCTTCCAAAATCTATACATCTTTTACAATACGTAATTTTTTGATCTCTACTTATAAAACTAAAAAATAAATTTTTATCTTTGTTATCACACTGTAAGCAATGAAATCTATCACCATTCGACCTTAGTGAATATATCTTTTCAACATAAGGACAATTATCTAAATAATGAATCTTTATATTTAGTTTTAATAACCTAGAAATAGACAAAAGCAGTCCATTGTACTTTCTTAAAATAGATAAATCCTCTTCTCCTAAAGTACAGACTGCTCCCGTCATTATCTCATTATAAATTTCTTCAAAATCCTCATTAATTTTCCCGAAACTATCATAGCTTTCTTTAATATTTCTATAATATGTATTTTTTTCTGAATTTGTCATTCTTGAATAACGTATATTATATAGCGCCTCGATAAATTCACAATACTCCCTAAAAATCATTTTCTACTACCCCTTATCTGCAAATTTCCAATAAATTTTTTTCAGTATTTTTCCTCATTTTATTAGCATTTTAAGTTTATATATATCCTTCTAACTTTATACTATTAATGTTTAATTTTATTTTAACAAAAATATATTTATAAAGCAAAATAAATGTATATTTTATAAAAGTAACATTTTTATGCGAACTGTATTGCTAACGTTACCAAAAAGTGGTATAATAAAACTATAAAAAGAGGGGGAACCCCCTATAAAGTAGCTAGGCTACTTTATGAAAGGAGTGCTTTAAAATGTTAAGATATCAAGTACGAGGAGAAAATTTAGAAATTACTCAAGCAATTAGAGAGTATGTTGAAAATAAAGTTTCTAAATTAGAAAAATACTTTGCTGACAGTTTAGAAGCAAACGTTTACGCTAATGCTAAAGTATACAAAAATAATAAGAAAAAAATAGAAATCACTGTTCCACTTAAAGGAGTAACCCTTCGTGCAGAAGAAACTAACGAAGACTTATACGCTGCTGTTGATTTAGTTGTGGATAAACTTGAACGTCAAATGAGAAAACACAAAACAAAAATCAATAGAAAAGGTCGCGAAAAAGGATTTGTTGAAGAAAATATTCTTACTAACGAGCTAGAAGAAACTGAAGAAACTGCTTTAGACTTCGGTAAAGTTAAACAACTTAAAGTAGAAGTTATGACAAGAGAAGAAGCTGTTTTCCAAATGGAACTTCTAGGGCACGATTTCTTCGCATTCTTAGACCATAACACAAATGAGATTTCTGTAGTTTACAAACGCCGTGATACTGGATACGGAGTTTTAGAAATTTCTAAATAATTAATATTGAGTTTAAACACAATCAACCATCTTCCGTAGGTGGTTGATTTTTCTTTGAAAATACAATAAAATTAAAATAAAGAGAAATGATAAGTAAACAAAATGATTTTACATTTCAATTCCTTTGAATATTTAAATTTATATATAATTATGTATTTCATGTTCTCTATCGTGGTGGCGACAAAATTGAATTCAATTTTATTAGGAGAAAATGAGACTTACGGCTCATTTTCTAGCTGTAGAATCCATTTTTCATGTGTAATCACATGAAAAATTAGTCGAAAGCGTCCTTCACCGCAATAAGAGAACATGAGAAATATTTTATTCTTTACACATTACACAAAATACACTAGGAGGATTTTTTATGACAAAAAAAGTTGCTTTATTCGTTGAAAATGGAAGCGAAGAATTGGAGCTTATCGCTCCTCTTGATATACTACGTCGTGCAAATATTCATGTTGATCTAATTTCTGCCAACAATGAAGATTATATAACAAGCTCTCACGGCGTGAAAATAATAGTAGATAAAAAAATTAGCGACATCGACAATATCTTAGACTACGATGCTATAGTAATCCCTGGTGGAATACCTGGAAGCACATTACTTCGTGACAACGATAAAATAATCACATTCTACCAAGATATGTATAACGCTGGAAAACTTGTTGCAGCTATCTGCGCCGCACCTATCGTTTTAAGCAAAGCAGGTATACTTGAAGATAAAGAAGTCACTTCATACCCAGGGTTTGATAAAGAAATCAACTGTAAATCATACAATAATGAAAAAGCAGTAATCATTGATAAAAACGTCATCACTGCCCAAGGCCCAGCCGTAGCTATTCTATTCGGTTATGAAATAGTTAATTATTTACTACAAGATGACACTGCTCAAAACATTAGTAACGCTATGTTAGTACCAATTTTAAAAAACAACTTATAAAACGTAAAACTTAAGACCCCAGATTAAAATATCCGAGGTCTTTTTTACGTTATATTATTTAGTTAATTCTTCTAATTCTTTCATCGCAGCTACAACAACTTCAGGTGTACAAACATCAACCGCAAGTTTAAATGTTTCTTTCTCACTAGCTGCAAACTCCGCAATTTTTTGCATTTTCTCTTCTACATCTTCTGTTACATTAACACAAGCTAGGTTATAAGCTAAATCATTATCTTTATAGAATGGAACAAGTTTTTCAACTTCTTCTCTCTTACCTTCAGCAAGTAATTGCACTAAGATACCATAAGATACTTTTGTACCATGTAGCACAGAGTGCGTTTCTTTAACTAAACTCATACCGTTGTGTACTGCGTGAGCTCCTGCCATACGTCCATAGTGAACACCGAAGCATCCAACACATCCTGAGATAGCAAATACTGTATCTACAGCATTTTTAAAACTTTCTGTTACTTCACCTTTTTCCATAGCTTCTAACGCACCATTAGCATCACGTAAAAGTACATCACGAGTGATTTTAGCTGCTTCTAATCCCATTCTTACAAAAGGATCATTAAATTTATTATTTCTTTCAACTAAAACTACTGCTTCATACCATTTCGCTAGAGTATCCCCAATTCCAGCTACAAAGTACTCTTTTGGAGATTCTAATAATAAATCTAAGTCTGCTACACAAGCATATGCTGTACGTTTAAAATACGCAACCTCTCTAAATGTATGATCTGGATGATAAACTGCCGCCACCGGTGCATAAGGTGCACAAGTTGCGATTACCGTTGGTACTGTCATATACTCAACATTTAAGTTTTGTGCTACACCTTTCGCAGTATCGATAACACGTCCTCCACCTACTCCAAGAACTACATCAACACCTTCACCGTACTCATCAGCAATACGCTGCATATCTTCAAAAGATGCCGATCCATCATATTTCGCTACTCTAAACTCTCTATTTCCTTTATAAAATTTCGTAAACGCTGCGTAAGATTTTTCTCCAGTAACAATCAAAGGAGTTTTAAATCCTTCTAATCTATTATCAAGTGCAGACAATGCCCCACTTCCTGAAATATATTCACTTACCCCTGGTCTTGCTACATTTGCTAATTCAAACATTTTACATCTCTCCTTTGTTGTTAAAATTTATAATTTCTTTAATATGTAACTATGATTATAACATTTCCGAAAACTAAAATCAATAGTAAGTTAAAAATAAATCATTTTCTGACAATTGAAAAGAAGTTTCGAACCTTTTTATAAGAAGATTTCATCTATACTTAAAAAAATTAAGATAATAACCTAAGCATTATCATATCATGATCAACAACCCCTCTATTACCTTAATTTTTATATTATTATCTAGGGAAAAATATAGTCCCCTCTTTTTTAGTCTGTCCTTTTGTTATCGATTCTACTATATTACTAGCCTTCTCTAACGCCACTATTTCTCCATTAAGCTTCTCAATCAGAATTTTTCTTCCTTTATACGGGCTATATACACTCGCTTCTACATTCTCAACTCTTAAATAATAACGTTCTTCGAAACCATTTTTTTTCAACATATTTCTAATCTGAGTTAGATTTTCCTCACTATAATCCACATACTCAAACAGTTTTCTATTTTGTAATCTTTTAGCAAGATCTGCAGCAACACTATCCCCTTTTTCTTGTATTAACGTACAGAAATATAACAAAGCATTTTCATCTAATTTAAAATACTCTTCTTCTGTCACTTCTGACTTTTCTAAGAAAGGTACTAACACCCTCATATCATCAAAGTAAGATTTATTTTCGACAAAAATATCCTTTAATCTATTAAATAATTGAATAAATACCGCCTCATAACTTCTAGCTACAGGATGATAATAAACTTGCCAGTACATCTGATATCTAGCCATAATATAATCCTCTACGCTATGGATACCAGTATGTTTTACAACAATTACTTTTCTACCTTCATCAGTTTTCCTAACACGCATAGTTCGTAATATTCTTTCAAGATCAAATTGACCATAACTTGTTGCTGTAAAATAAGAATCTCGTAATAAATAGTCCATCCTATCTGCATCAAGCTGCCCCGACACAATCTGATTCAATATATCGTTACTGTGAGTATGCTGAATTATCGATACGACATCTTCAGGTAAGGCTTTTGAAACGGACTTTAAGATAGAATTTAATTCTGTGTTTCCTAGTATAATTTTTGCTGTATATTCCTCATGACTATGCCTAGTAACATGTTCAAATGCATGAGAAAATGGACCATGCCCTACATCATGTAGTAAACCTGCTAACATTACACATACTTTTTCATATTCAGTTAACTCTGCGCTCAAAGTTTTAATTTCAGTCACCATTCTTCTAACTATCTCATACACACCAAGTGAATGAGAAAACCTCGAATGTTCTGCCGTTGGATATACTTGGAAATCTCCACCAAGTTGTCTTATCCTACGTAATCTTTGAAATTCTCTACTATCAAGGCAATCCCAGATAACTTCATAATGAATATGTATATAACTATGTACCGGATCTTTTAGTACCTTTGTCTCATCTAATCTTCTTAATTCCATCGCTTTTCCCCCTGTAATAATAATTTTCTTTACTATATTTCACTTTTATTATATCAGAGCATAAAAAAAAGACAAGCCTTAGCTCATCTTTTTTAATCATTATTTTTATTTTTCGTCTACTACATATGGTAAAAGCGCCATGTGTCTAGCTCTTTTAATTGCTGTAGTTAACATTCTTTGGTACTTAGCTGAAGTACCTGTTACACGACGTGGTAAAATTTTTCCACGTTCTGAGATGAATTTTTTAAGTAATTCTACATCTTTGTAGTCGATAAATTCTACGTTATTTTTAGTGAAATAACATACTTTTTTACGACGACGCATGTTGTTACGACGATTGTTAGTTACTGCCATTGTGCATGTCCTCCTATGTAATTTTAGTCTTCTTTAAACGGATTTACTACATCCTGCATGAAGTCATCATCTAAGTTACTCGGGAAATTTTCCCCAAAGTCAGAGAATGATGAACTATCATTAATAAAATCTTGCATAGCTGAATTAGCTTGTCCAAAGTTTTGATTAGTATTGTTATAATAATTTTGATTATTGTTATTATACGCTGGTTGTGATTGAGGTTGATTAAAACTCATTGAGTCAAAACCATTGTTTTGTCTACTATGTGAACTGTTTTTTGATTCAAGGAATTGAACACTTTCTGCTACTACTTCAGTAACATAAACTGTATTTCCATCTTTACCTTGATAATTTCTAGTCTGTATTCTACCTTCAACAGAAATCAGACTTCCACGTCCTAAGAAACGTGCCATATTTTCTGCTTGCTTTCTAAAAGCTACACAGTTAATAAAGTCTGCTTGTCTTTGACCATTTTGGTCAGTGAATGTTCTGTTTACAGCTACTGAGAAGTAAAGCATTGGAATATTCGAACTAGAATATCTCAACTCTGGATCTTTAGTTAATCTACCTACTAATACTACACGATTTACCATAGTATTTCACCCCTTATTTTTCTAATCTTACTACCATGTGACGGATGATGTCATCGCTAATTTTTGCTAAACGGTCGAATTCTTTTGTAGACGCATCTGTTTCTGAAGTTAATTCTACTACATAGTAGTAAGCATCACTGAAGTCTTCGATTTCATAAGCTAGGCGTTTTTTACCTAAATCTTTAACTTCTACTGCTTCTGCACCTTCTGAAAGAATATTTACGAATCTATCAACCACAGCTTTTTTAGCTTCTTCTTCGATACGTGGTTGAACAGCAAACATTACTTCATATTTTCTCATGTGTGTTACCTCCTTTTGGTCTTTGCGACTCTCTAGCTTTCTAAAGAGTAAGGAGTAATAAAATTACTCTAGCGATTATTATATCAACTATAGAAATAAAAAGCAACTAATAACTATAATATTTTTTAATTTTTTTAATATTACTGGAACTTACTTTGGGAATTTACCATTTTTTTTAATATTAAACTTATCTATCTCACCTAAAAACTAAAATTAACATTTTAATATTTCTAACAATCAAAAATGTTTCCCTTGTTCAAGTTAGACTTTTGATATTATACTATTTCTCATGTTCACAAATATTAGTCCAACTACTTAATAAACATACTTTACTTTTTCTTCTATTATATAATAGAATTTACTTTCAATTCCATTGATAACCTTTATCAATTATAGAATCTTTATTTTTACTATAATATTTCACTCTTTACCAATACTTATGACCTTATATTCTGTTATATAATAGATAAAATAAATATTATATAATAAACTGAAAAGCTTACTTTTATAAAGTATTTTATTTGTAGAACAGATTTTTTAACATGAAGAAACTTTCTTCACGAATAAATATTTGTACATTCAAATCGAATAAAAAAATATATATTTTATATAGAAATCAGTTATAACACAGATATTTACTTGTTTAATTTTTAGTGGTAAAATATGATTGTAATTAAATAAAAGGTGTTTATAACAACAGAGATTGAATTTTTAAATCTTATAGATTTTAAATAACACATATTCTCTTTCAGTTATAAATTCCCTAGTCAAAGGAGTTAAATATTATGGCAAAAGAAACATTACAAACTGTAGACCCAGTTGAGGAAGTAAATACACTAGTATCTAAAGCGCTAGTTGCTTTAGATGAATTCAAAAAAATTGAGGATCAAGAAAAAATAGACGCAATAGTTCAGGCTGCTGCTGTAGCTGCACTTGAAGCACATGGCCCTTTAGCTGTAGCTGCAGTTGAAGAAACTGGTCGTGGAGTTGTTGAAGATAAAGCTATTAAAAACTTATATGCATGTGAGTATATCGTAAACTATATGCGTGACCTTAAAACTGTTGGAGTAATCGATAAAGACGATGTAGATGGACTTACAGCTATAGCTGAACCTGTTGGTGTTGTTTGCGGTGTTGTTCCAACAACTAACCCAACTTCAACAACAATTTTCAAATCATTAATTTGTTTAAAAACACGTAACCCAATCGTATTCAGTTTCCACCCATCTGCTAATGAGTGTTCTAAACAAGCTGCACGTATCGTTCGTGATGCTGCAGTTAAAGCAGGGGCTCCTGAAAACTGTATTCAATTTATCGAAAAACCTTCAATGGAAGGAACTCACGCACTTATGAACCACGAGGGAGTAGCTACTATCCTTGCTACTGGTGGTAACGCAATGGTTCGCGCAGCATACTCTTGCGGAAAACCTGCTCTAGGTGTTGGTGCTGGTAACGTACCTGCTTATGTTCACAAAGACGCTAAACTTAAACAAGCAGTTAACGACATCGTATTAAGTAAAGCATTCGACAATGGTATGATTTGCGCAAGTGAACAAGCAGCAATCGTTGATAAAGAATTATACGATGAATTCGTTAAAATCATGAAATCACATCGAGTACACTTCGTATCTAAAGAAGAAAAAACTAAATTAGAAAACTTACTATTTGGTGTTGAAGCAAATTCTGAAAACTGCGCTGGTGCTAAACTAAACTCTGTTATCGTAGGTAAACCTGCTACAGAAATCGCTAGATTAGCAGGATTTGAAGTACCAAAAGGAACTGTAATCCTAGCTGCTGAATGTAGCGAAGTTGGAGTTAAAGAACCACTTACTCGTGAAAAATTATCTCCAGTTTTAGCTGTATTAAAATCTACTAGCACTGAAGATGGTATCGAAAAAGCTAGACAAATGGTTGAGTTTAACGGTTTAGGACATACTGCAGCAATCCACACTCAAGATGAAGAAGTTGCTGAAGTATTCGGTAAAGTTGTTCGTGCATGCCGTGTAGTTTGGAACTCTCCTTCTACATTCGGAGGAATCGGGGATGTTTACAACGCATTTATCCCATCTCTAACTCTTGGATGTGGTAGCTATGGTCGCAACTCAGTATCAGGTAACGTTAGCGCAATCAATTTACTTAACATCAAATTAATCGGACGTAGAAACAACAATATGCAATGGTTCAAATTACCTCCAAAAGTTTATTTTGAACCAAATGCAATTAAGTACCTTAGTGAAATGGAGGGTTTAGAAAGAGTAATGATCGTAACTGATGAATCTATGGTTAAACTTGGATTTGCAGGACGTATCATCGATCAACTAAATCGTCGTAAAAACAAAGTTCAATATGAGGTGTTCGCTGGAGTAGAACCAAACCCAGACATCACAACTGTAAAACGTGGATTAGAAATCATGAATACTTTCAAACCTAACGCTATCGTAGCTCTAGGTGGTGGATCTCCAATGGACGCAGCTAAAATCATGTGGTTATTCTACGAAAGACCAGACGCTGACTTCACTGAACTAGTTCAAAAATTCGCAGATATTAGAAAACGTACTGTTAAATATCCTCACTTAGGACAAAAAGCTACATTCATCGCTGTACCAACTACATCAGGTACTGGTAGTGAAGTTACACCATTCGCAGTAATCTCTGATAAAGAAAATGATAAAAAATATCCGTTAGCAGACTACGCTATCACTCCACACGTAGCAATCGTTGACCCAGTACTAGTTCAAACAGTACCAGCTAGACCAACTGCTGCAACAGGTATGGACGTATTGACACACGCAACCGAAGCATATACTTCTATCCTTGCTAACGACTATACTGATGGTTTAGCACTTCGAGCAATCAAACTTGTATTCGAAAACTTAGAAAAATCTGTTAAAGAATTCGACAAAGACGCTAGAGAAAAAATGCACAATGCTTCTTGCTTAGCAGGTATGGCTTTCGCTAACGCATTCTTAGGAATTTCTCACTCAATGGCTCACAAAATCGGTGGTAAATTCCACACTATTCACGGTGAAACAAACGCAACATTATTACCATACGTAATCAAATACAACGGTACTCGTCCAGGTAAAGTGGCTCTATGGCCTAAATACGAACACTATCAAGCTGATGAAAGATTCCAAGATATCGCTCGTATGCTAGGGCTAAAAGCTGATACTCCTGAACAAGCAGTTGATTCTTATGCTCAAGCAGTATTCGAACTTGGTAAACGTGTAGGAACTCCAATGTGCTTCAGAGATCACGGTGTAGATTACGAAGCATTCAAAGCAGCTCTACCTACTCTAGCAATGGATGCATATGAAGATCAATGTACTCCAGCTAACCCAAGATTAGCTCTAATCAAAGATATGGAAGGTATCATGGAAGCAGCTTGGTTCGGATTCGACGAGAAAAAATTCGTAGAAAATCAATAAGCTATTCATTCAAATAACTAAACATTAGACTCATACTTCCTTTCATCCTAGAAGTAATGAATAGAGACAGCCCCTTAGAAAAAATCTAAGGGGCTTGTTTTATTTATTATTGTCTAACTTTAAACGAATATATCAAAACAACTATTAATAATATTAACAAACTATATAATGCAAATGCTGTACTAATAGCATTAGCGAAAAATAATACAACTGTTGTTCCTATTGGTACTGAAATTGTAATAACAGTACTAAAAATACTATATATTGATGTTTGTTTTTTCTCAGGCACTGATTGTAAAATCAATGCATCTAGTTTTGGATTCGATATTCCTGCAAAATAACCTATTATTACAGTTAAAATCACGAGTATAAATTTATTTTGAAGTATCAATAGATTTCCTACATACATAATGAATAAAATTATTTCTAATATAGCATTATTTCTCAAACTCATATTTTTATAAAAACTAATTTGGTAAACTCCTCCGGCAATTGTACTAAGTACCTCCACAATTTCTAATAAAGTAATAGTATAAGCTACATTCCCAAATAATAAGCTATCATTTTTTACTAAAATTACTAAAAGTAAGGCAAACATCGCTGATGAATAAAAATTCATGCCTAGAAATAGTAAAATGAAGTTATATATTTTCTTTATTTCACGAAGTATTTTAAAGTTTTCAATAGTATCCTTTAAAAATTTTTTTACACTCACCTTTTCTGTATTCTCAACTTTAAAACTACCAATCTCGTCTTTCATCTCATTTTTATATTTTGCTAGTATTAAAAATGCTATCAAGAAAAGCGTTGCATTCAACATACCAAAGTATGAGTAATTATAACTTAAAAGCCCTAAAACGAATACTCCAACAGCTTTTCCACCAAGTGAGATTGTATTGTTTATAGAACTGATAAATGCTAATGCTTCACTTAGTTGTTCTTTACATACCAATCTAGTATTTGTCGACATTGATAAATAGCTATTATATCCACCTAGAATATCCGCAACTATATTTACAAATACTAATACAATAAAAATCCACCATTGTACGCCGTAAATACACACTAAGGCAAATAACGAAAATAATAAAAACTGATAAAATCTCGTAGATAGTATTCTATCATACTTATCTTTTGTCTGATCTGCAAAATATCCTAAGATGAATGAGATAATATAAGGTAATGTTGTAGCTATTGAAACTATACTCACCGCTAATTCTGGATTCGGTAAACTCGTTGCATAAATAATAAACGCAATGTCAAATAGCGTTCTACCCGCATTCCCAAAAGCCAATGAAATAGTGAATAGCCTATAGAGTTTATTTTTCAAGAAAATATTCATCGAATACCACCTCCTATATTATTTTATATTTTACAATCAAACTGTAAAGTTTTCAATAACCAAAATATCCCCAATACATTTTCCACAATAAAACTAAAAAGAGCAACTAAATGAAATTCTAATTCCCATGAACTCAAATTCATTTTAGTTACTCTCTATTTTATATCCTATCCCTCGTGAAATATTCGTACATATCTTCACGAATTGGAGTCTGTATTTTATAGAAGAATTGAATTACTGTATCTCCGCTTCTTTCTCTAGCTACTAATTTAGGCTTTCCTGTCGTCTTCATCTCACCTAGGAAATAAAAAATTCGTGCTCCATCTTTATCATCTTTATTTTTTCTCATAAATAGATAGATTTTCGTTTCATTATTATAGAAATAATCGCACTCTTTTGATTCTAAATTCCTTCTAGGCTTCGACATCGAAGTAAAACCATTATCCGGTAAAAATCCATGTGTGTAATCACGGTTAAATGAATTTTCATCAATGTCGTAATTAATAAACACTGGTAAAGTCTTTGTTCTTTCATCGTACTTATAACCACCTATAGCTAGTGGTACGTAGTTAATTCCCCATGAGAATAATTTGCAAATATCCTCAAAACTATATTTTTCATACAATACAAAATTAGTATCTTTGTATAAATTATCTTTGTAATATTTATTATATCTATATATTCCATAGTCTACCAAATCTAGTAATAATTCCCTAAAAATCTCTGATTGTAACTGTTCTTCAAATTCTTTAGACGCTTTTATCTCTGATGCATTCTCATCTAAAAATATACAATCATGAAACTTCTTCTTAGTAACACTGCTAGTTACAAAATTATTAGTAAGTATCTTTCTACTAACATCCAGCTCATAATCTGCAATAAATTTATTATAATCTTTCAACATAATTTCTTCAAACTCTGTAAGAATATCATGCTTCTTCTCATCTAATAACAAACGTAAAATTATAAGTTCTTCTATCTTTTTACTCAAGATTAAATTAGTAGAGACAAAATTCAACATATTCTCTGAAGTCTTTGTCAGTTTTCCACTATATTCAAACTGTTTTTCCTTCTTAGATAAGAATGAATAATAACTTCCAGCTACCTCGAAAATCTTTCTAACATCTATGGCATCATAGTTCTCAAAGTCTGAATACGTAGGTATTCTTCCTAGTTTATTTTTTAGCTTATTATATTCATCAGTAACAAATAACCACGTATTTAACTTCACATTGTCTATCGCGCTATAAATTCGCTGTTTAGAGATTTCATCAAAATGAATAGTCGACATCCCCGGAATATACCTAGTCCCTTGAGATAAAAACTTTCTTACAGTATCTTTGTCATAACTATTGTCTCCAGATAGAGCCACTGGGATTAAAAAGTTGTTTTTATAATTGGCGATAAAATCTATTATTACGACAAACTCCTTATCTGCAGATTTTCTTAAGCCTCGACCTAGCTGTTGAATAAAGATAATAGAACTTTGAGTAGGTCTTAACATAATTACCTGATTAACCTCAGGAATATCTACACCTTCATTGAAAATATCTACAGTAAAAATATAATCTAACTGTTCTCCATCATTCGCAACTAACTTAGCAATCTCCTGTTCACGGCGCTCCTGACTGTCTTCACCCGTTAAGCTAGTAGTATTATAACCACGTGCGTTAAACTCTTCACTCAGTACCTTAGCTTCTTGTTTTGACGAACAGAAAACTAGACCCTTTACCCTATCTCCTGAATAACCATAATAATCGATCTTACTTATAATATGCTCAACGCGTTCATTAGACACTAGATTTGAAAACTCGCTCAGTTCGTCAATAACCTTACCATCAACTTCTAGATCACTAATCCCGAAATAATGAAACGGACATAATAATGAATTTTCCATCGCTTCTTTTAAACGAACTTCATAAACAATATTATTGTTAAATAATTCATAAATATTAAAACTATCCGTTCTATCCGGACTTGCCGTCATCCCTAGATAAAATGTCGGTTTGAAATAATCCATCAATCTAAGATAACTGTCAGCTCCTGCCCTATGCACCTCATCTATTATAATTTCTTCAAAATGAGTCTCGTTAAAACTCTTAAAAACATCTTCTTTAGATATAGTTTGAACAGTAGAAAAAATAAAATCGGCTTCTATATTTTTCTCTTTACCTGTAAGAAGACCATAGCTACGACTAGTTCCAAAAATAGTCTTAAATGTCTCCAGCGCCTGACGAGCAATCTGTTCTCTATGGACTATAAACAACAATCTCTTAGCACCTATACTCTTCATCGCAAAAGCAGCCGCAAATGTCTTACCAGTTCCTGTCGCGGAAATAAGAAGCCCCTTGTTATCTTGATTACGTAGTTTTTCAAAATTTTCTATAAAACTCCTTTGCATCTTATTCGGTTTAATTTCCTCGGAAATAATTTTCTTAGTAATAGTTTCAATCTTATTAGTAGCGAATTCTTCAACATATTTATCTTTTATTTCAAAATAAGGCTTAGATTTCATCCATAAGCTATTAAACTCATATAAGACATTATCAACTAAAATCCTATCCCCTTCAATAAAGGTATTCCATTCTTTATTTATAGTCAGTGCAGCACTCGTTAAGTTCGAACTTCCCATCAGCACTTTCCATGAATCACCGCGTCTAAATAAATAACCTTTAGTGTGAAAGCCATGTTTATTTTCTATACAGTCATAAATTTTTAGAGATATATTTTTAAAAGTAGACAATTTCTCTAACACCTTAGGAGTATTAAAATATAAATAATTCGTCGTTAAAATTTTCCCACGGATATTCTTCTCTTCTAAATTCTTCAAAGTTTGAAGTAAACTAGTTAAACCACTTTCAGAAATAAACGCCACGCTGAAAATAAATTCATCGCATATTTCTAATTCACTCTCAAGCGTACTAAGAACTTTCTTCGCTTCTAAATGATTATTATAAACAAATGTATTCTTCATTTTAACCTCCTTCTGTTAGATTAGCCATTAATTATTTCATATGTTATTAAGGCTTCTTTCATAACTTTTACATTATGAACACGAACCATTCTAGCTCCTCGTTTCACCGCTTCTAATGATAAAGTAGCACTTACTATATCTCTATCTTTCGGATTACTATTACCACCAAGTACATAATCTGTTGTTCTCTTTCTACTTACCGCATATAAGATTTCACAACCTAATGAATTAAGTAACTCTAGTTTTCGTGTAATTTCTAGGTTAGCTTCTGCAGTTTTACCGAATCCCATTCCAGGATCGACAATAATATTTTCTTTCTTCACACCTGCATTTAGACAAATATCAACACTTTCACCTAGTTCGCGTACAACTTGTTCAATCTCACGACCTTCTTCTACACCACCATTGTGCATGATGAAGATTGGAATATCATACTTAGCAGCAACATCAGCCATAGTGCTCCCTTTAGCTCCATTCACATCATTTAGCACATCAACACCAGCTTCAATCATATATTTAGCTACATTAGGCTTATATGTATCAACACTAAAACATACATCAGGGAATGTTTTTCTTAAAGTTGGAAATACGCTTTTCAGTCTAGCAAGTTCGTCTTCCTCACTAACTACAGTCGAACCTGGACGAGTCGATTCCGCACCGATATCAATAATATCCGCACCTTCAGATACCATCTTACGAACACCTTCAATCGCAGCTTCCACATCGTAGAAATCTCCCCCATCCGAAAAAGAATCCGGAGTAAAGTTCAATATCCCCATAATTAAATATTTTTTTTCATTTAATAATTTTTTTAATTTATTCATTCTATCACCTTATCGTTTTATTTTGCATACCTTACTATTATATCACGTGACTTTGGTGTTTGCAGTAAAAAAGGAAGTGACTCAAAAATCGTGATTTTAGAATTACTTCTCTAAATTATTAATTGAGTACTGCTCCTAACTTTCTATTCACTCTGTTTCTTCAACGAACGAATAACTGGTTCTTTTCTAAATGCATAGTACAATTGAACAGCCATTATGCACCATAGAATGGGTTCTACGAGTATTACACCTAGGTATCCTGTACTTGGTATTATAAATATCACAAAGAATATTTTCCCAAGCATTTCGATAATACTCGAAATAAGTGGCATCATCTTTTGCCCTAAACCTTGCAAGGCATTTCTTAGTATTACTAATACACTTAATACCGGATAAAATGCTGAACTAATTTTTAGATATAATGAAGCTTGATAAATTAATTCTTCATCATTGCTTCCAGTGACAAGTTCATTTAAATATGGACTAGCAAAAAATAATACAATACTAATAAAAATTGACCAAGTAATCGCAATAGTCATCGCTTGTCTAAGACCTTCAACAATACGTCTATATTGTCTCGCACCAAAATTCTGAGATGTGAAGGTTGTTACAGTCGCATTCATAGCTATTATTGGAAGAAGTGCAAATATCATTATTCTTCTAGCACTTGTCTGGGCACTGATAATCGTTGAACCTAAGGCATTAATCGAAGTTTGCAAAATTAAAGTTCCAATCGAAACAACAGAAAACATAAGCCCCATAGAAATACCTTGGCCCAATAGATCAGCATAAAGTTTTTTATTCCATGTAAAATGTTTTTTAGATGGGATTAAAAACGGAGTTTTTTTACGAATATAAATAAAACACAATACAGCAGACACTCCTTGTGAAATAATTGTTGCTACCCCAGCCGAGCGCACACCCATATGTAAGTATGCAATAAAATATATGTCTAATACAGTATTAACAATTGCTGAAAAAATTAAAAAATATAATGCAGCCTTACTATCTCCTACTGCTCGAAGTAGTCCCGCAAATAAATTATACGCAAGAGTAACACCTACAAATACTACTATAAGATAAATATACTCATAAGACTGAGCAATAATATTACTTGGTGTCCCAAGTAATTTCAATAATGGATATAAAGCAAAATTACCTAATACGGCAATCACAATACTCAATACCCCTCCTATTACAAACATAGCAGCTACAGCACTCTTTAACTTTTCATAGTTTCCTGCACCATAATAACGGGCAATAACTATACCCATACCATTTCCTGTACCTAATGCAAAACCAACTACAAGCTCAAATATCGCAGCAGTAGCTCCAACAGCAGCAAGGGATTCTTCTCCAAGGAATCTACCAACAATCATAATATCCACCGTATTATAGAGTTGCTGAAAAATATTTGCTATCATAACCGGTATCGCAAAAGCAATCATCACCCGTAATATCGGACCTTCTAATAAATTTACTGATGTTTTTTTCATAAATAATATTATAGCACTTTGAATTAAAGATTCAAGGAATAACTTGAAAACTATTCTGAAAATGGAGAAAGGGACTGATAAAATAATCAGTCCCATATATTATGAAAAAAAATATTATTAAGTTTTGGTATGTTTATATTTTATAACCCAAACCTTATGTAAACTTAAAACTATAGTTAAAATGAAACTAAAGTTATTATTTTTCATAGTTAATTTCAAATCTACTAATCAATATAACCAGGGTTGCCCCAAAAGTCCTAAAATTTAACAAAGTTCATATAAAAACTCATAGACGTAGTGGTTTATTGATATCTAAATTCGCTTTATAAAAGCTTTTAGATATCTAATAAACTGTGCAAGGGGAACTCGATAAAATCTTTTTTCTTAAGAAATCGTGATTTTTAGCTTTAACTTAAATCCCTTCAACAAATCCCCAAAATTATATCCTTTACAATTCATCTTTATCATTATAAAATTAAGTGTATATTATTAGAAATGTTGGTGTTTATTTATGAATTTGAATTGTAAAATAAAATTTGAGAAATATTTAAAAGAAAATAATTTAGAAGATAAAAATAACATATTAGAACTTTTCAGTCAGTTAAGTTTAGAACAACTTGCTGAAAAACTTTTGACTTTAGATGAAGATGAAATTGTGAACTATGCAATTGAGTGTGTTTGTGAAGAACTTCTTATTACTTCATCGTATAAAATAGAACGTACTGGTATGAAACTTGGTCTTCATAGAATGGAACATATTCTTGAACTCTTCGATCATCCTGAAAAAGACCTTAAGGTAATTCATGTTGCTGGAACTAATGGTAAAGGATCTACTTGTTCTTATTTAAAGGATGTCTTAAAAACTAAGTATAAAGTTGGATTATACACAAGCCCTGGTATGCTGAGTTTTAACGATAGAATTCGTGTTAATGATGATTTTATTTCGTACAAAGAAGCTTATCGTTTATTCAAACTAGTTCAAGAAACTTACGACAAAAATAATCCAGATCCTAGTGATAAACTGTCATTCTTCGAAATCATCACTGGTGTAGCTTTATTATACTTTAGAAATCAAAAAACAGACTTCGTAATTATGGAAGTTGGTCTTGGTGGAAGGTATGACGGAACAAATATTTTTAAAGAGAAAGTATTATCTATTATTACAAAAATCGGTCTAGATCACACTGCGATTCTTGGCGATACTCTTGAAAAAATTTCTTATGAAAAAGGTGGAATTATTCAAGAAAATGATAATGTTCTAATTTACCCTGCTTGTGAAGGTGTTGTAAATGTAATAAAAGACATCTGTCAGGAGAAAGATGCTAACTTAAATATCCTAAATGAAAAAGATATTGTTGTGAATAAAGTTGAAGCTAAAGGCAATGAATTTTCATATAAAGGTATAGATTATTCTACTAAAATGGTCGGAGCTCACCAAGCTTTTAACGCATCTTTAGCTTTAGAAGCATTATCTAACCTGAAAAAACGCAATATTATTGATATAGAAGATGAGGTTATAAAAGAAGCTCTAAGTAAATCAGTTTGGGTAGGACGTTTAGAATGGATTCGTGAAAATATCCTTCTAGATGGCGCGCACAACAATGATGGTATTGATAGTCTAGTAGCATACCTAAATAAACAAAAATTCCCTAAACTAAAGATTCTACTTGGTATTCTGGAAGACAAAGATTATAAAGATATGATTGAAAAATTAAAAACAATCCCTGCTGAATTCTCAGCAACAAAAGTTCCAATCGAAATTAAAGAATCAAATCTTGATAATCTAGTTCAAAGTTTTGGTGATACTCATGTTACTAAATACGATAATTACGAGGTTGCTTTAAACAATATTATTCCAACTCTGAAGGACGATGAAATTCTTCTAATTACAGGTTCACTTTATCTTATCTCAGGAGTAAGAGGTGAAATATTAGAGAAATATTAAATACATAAAAAGAACCAGCATCTCTGCCGGTTCTTTATTTTTCTATTCATAGTTTTCTACAAAATGTTTTATCGCCGCTGCAAAATCTTCTACTACATGTGTAGCCTGATCTTTTACTTCTTGTGGCGCACGGTTCATACAGTATGAGATGTCAGCTACTTTAAACATATCCACGTCATTTCCCGAATCTCCTAAAGCTATTACCCTATCATATCCTGACTTAATAGTTTCTATACCACTTGCTTTAGAAATATTTTTTGCTGTGATCTCCATACGTGTTGAACCTGATTTATAAATCTCTACTTCTGGAAATTTTTCTTTCATTATATCGTAATGATAATCTAATTGTTCTTTTGTTGGTCTTACATTTATTTTATAGATTGTTTTTCCTTTTAACAGTTCAAAAGGATTTTCAACACAAATGAGTTCCATGTTCCACAATCTATCTTTTTTCTCATGATCAAAATTACCGATACGTTGTTTTCCATCTAAAGCATCAAATATTAATTTGCTTTCCTTTAGATATTCGAATATTCCAGTTAAATCTTTAGTAGGAATATGTTTTTCAAAAAGAACTTCATCTTGTCTTGTTACGACCGCTCCGTTAAACCCTATCATGTGTGTAACATCCATATCATTACCTTCGGCAATGTATTTGATTTCTTCAACAGAACGCCCAGTCGCAACTGAGAAATCCCCGTAATTTTTAGCATCATGATACGCTTTTAAATCTTCTTTTTCAACGAACACTGAATTTTTTACAAATGTTCCGTCTAAGTCTGTAACAAACAAATTCTTCATGAAATTATTCCTCCATACCAAGCATGTCTTGGATTTCCATTTTTAATACATTGGCATGAGAACCGTAGATTGATTGCATTTGCATATCACTCTCCGCAAATCCCATAGCTCCAAGTTTTGTTGTAATACGTTCTTGATCAACTACACTTTTATCTTTTACATTAATTCTTAAACGAGTAATACAAGCATCTACCGCTTCGATGTTATCTGGACCACCGTGCGCTTTAATTAACTCAGTAGCTTGTTTTCTAATACCTTCTGGTGTTTTTTGTACTGTTTCCATTACTTCATCATCGCCAGCAGCTACGTCAACTGATTTTGGTGCTTCTTCTTTACCAATTGTAGCGATTTCTACACCAAGTTTAGCACGAGCTTCGTTTTTATTAGATAATTTAACATCATCTCCGTCTTCACGACCAGGAGTTTTAAGATCGAATTTAACAATCATAAATCTGAATACGATGTAGTAGATAAAGAAGTAAACTACACCAACGATTGGTACTAACCACCAAGCTGTTTTAGGACCTTGAAGTACTCCGTAGATTACCCAGTTAATAAATCCGTGTCCAGTTGGAGTAGCTACCCCAGCTCCTAACATGTGCATTACGAATAATGCTGAACCAGCTAAGAATGCGTGTACTACATAAAGAATAGGTGCTACGAATAAGAATGTAAATTCGATTGGTTCTGTGATACCTGTTAAGAATGAAGTACCTGCAGCTGCGAATAATAATGATCCTACAACTTTACGTTTTTTCTCGTCAGCTGTTTTGTACATTGCATAAGCTGCACCAGAAAGACCGAACATAAAGTAAACGAATTTACCACCGTTAAATCTTGTTATACTTGGATCTACGTGTTGTACGTTTGGATCAGCTAATGATGCTAAGTAAGCGTTGATTGTACCAACTACACGTTGTCCACCAATTTCCCAAGCTCCACCTAGTTCTGTTGTACGAACTGGCCAGTTTAAACCATGGTGAAGACCGAATGGTAATAATGCTCTCTCTACTAAACCATATAGGAACGTTCCAATAGGTCCTGACTTAAGGATGAAGATTGATAATACACTGATACCTTTTTGTACTGGAGGCCATACGAAGAATAATCCAGTAGCAACTGCTGACATGATTACGATAGTTGCGATAGGTACGAAACGTGGTCCACTGAAGAATCCAATAACTGTTGGTAATTGAACTTTAACAGCCCACTTATGGACGAAGTATACAACAATACCTACAATGATACCTCCGAATACACTAAGGTCCATTGTTTGAATACCAAGTACTTTTGTCTGCATGGCATTTGATAATGCTAATTTTGCTTCGTTACTTGATAATTTACTAGTGTCTACTAATTTGTGACTTTGTACTAATAGGAAGTTAAGTACGTAGTGTAATACGATGAATCCTAGTAAACCAGAAAGTGCAGCAGAACCTTTTTCACGTTTTGCTAAACCTACAGCTACCCCAACCGCAAATATAATTGGTAAGTTGTTGAATGCTGTATCCCCTAATACGATTAGGAATTTCATAATAAATTGAATAATGTCATTTTTTAACGCTGGGAACATTTTTAGTGTGTTTGAATTACTGAAGGCTGTCCCGATCCCTTTAATAATACCTGCACCAGGAAGTACAGATACTGGTAATAAGAACGAACGTCCGAATTGCTCAAAAGCAGAGACGAATTTATTTTTTTTCTTTGCCATTACCTTTTCTCCTTTTATAATTTTGTATAGCCATATTATATCAGATTTGAAAACGATTTTTCCTATTTTGCCTAAAAGTTCCTTCATTTGTAATTTATTACTATTTTAGTAAAATTTTACTAGACTATGTAAACCATTGATAAAATAGCTTTTATTTTCTAGATTTTTATGTTATGATACATAATACTGAGTAAAGAAAAGGAAATTCATTAATAAATTTTACTCTCGGAGGCAAATTATGTTTTTTGACAATCTAAAAGACAATTATGATAAACTATCTATCTCTGAACAACAAGCCATCGATTATCTTATGAAACAAGAAAATATTGAACATATCACTTTAAAAGAAATTAAGCAGGCTGTTCTCGTTTCTTCTTCTACCGTAATTCGCGCTTGCAAAAAACTAGGTTACAATACTTTTATCGATCTAAAATACGATCTGAAAATTAGTAAAGAACTAGCTAAAAATAGTAATCACTCTACTTCATCTACTTTTATCACTCTAAAAGAACAGCTAAGTGTTGAATTTTCTAGAACAATGTCAATTCTTAACCAAGATGACTTTGATATTTTTGCCGAAAAAATAATCAACGCACGCCGTATTTTTTGTCTAGGTAGCGGTTCTAGTTATATGGTTATGAGTGACTTTAATAGAAAGCTTAAACTTATAAACTTATGGGCAAACGATTATTTCGAGCACTATTCTATTAAAAGAATTCCTGACATCTGTACAAAAGATGATGTGATTTTAGTGTTTTCTCTTAGTGGTAATACTGATGTTATTAATGATTGTATTCTAGAAGCAAAGCAAAGCGGCACTACAATCCTATCTATTACGAGCCTTACAAACAGCCCTCTAGCTAAAATGAGTGACCATTTAATAAAAGTCTATGATGCTCCAAAAAATAGGAAGAAAATTCGTTCTCGTCTTATGCTTAATGTAGTTGGTATTATACTTTTTGAGACTATAGTTAATACAATAAGCCCTGGTCAATATGTAATTGACTAATAACTAAGGGAGTGACTCAAAAATTGTCATTTTGAGTCACTCCCTGTTTGACATATGTCTAACTAGTTTTTCTTATTTTTCACTTTATTTTTTGGAACTCTTTTTGCTGTTCCTATATTCCAAACTGTTTCCTCTTGAGCAGCTATTTCTTTATAGATATTCGCATTATCTTTTTCTATACTAGCATCATTTTTAGAACTTAAAACCTTTTTTTCTTCTACTTTAGGTTCTGATTTTTTTATCTGCGTTTCAGATTTTTTCTCAGGGGTATTAATTGAAAGTCCCGTTGTTGAAATCCCTACTTGCTTATTTGTATCAGAAGCTACATTTCTAGATGCTGAACCATATACAGAAGAATAAACAGGTGAAGGTTTAAACTTACCAACACTACGAGGTTTTGGTGTTATTGTATTTGAGTTCATCATTTGTCCCGTTACTGATCTTGTAGCTGTAGACAATCCTGCTGAAGAATATTTTTCAAAAATAGCATTAAGTATTTTTTGATTATTTTCGATTTTTTCTTTACTTACAGGTCGATAACCATAATCAACAGTTTTGTATTCACCTAATTTAGAACCATTCCCTTTATCAAAGTATTCAAAAACATCATTAGTATATAGTTTTTCTGTATATTCTATTCCGCGCTCTACTTCCTCTTCTTTGACATCTTTCTTAGGAGTTGCACTTCCTTCTACTCTCATTTGGGCAACTTCTTTTGGAACAACTTTTTCATCAGTAAATTTATCAACATCATTAGAAGCTTTGATAACTTTATTATTAGGTGAAACTTCCCTTAATAAACTATCGATATCTACAGAATCTGTTGTTTCGTCTAAATAATTTTTCTCTTCTAATTCTTCGATTTCTTCTTCATCTAGATTATAGTCACTATATCCTGATAATCTATCTTTTTTGATTTCTTTAATCTTTTCATAATCCTCGATTTCGATGTCTTCAATTTTAGCAGCTTCTTCTACTAAATCAACATAAACTTCTTCTTGTTTATCTTTTCTTAAATCTTCTAGATTTTCATTTAACTCTTCGATTTCAGGTAAAGTTTCTTCTTTCTTCGGTGAAACATCTACATTTGCTGATTCTATTAGCTCATCAAGTGCTGTCTTTTCTTGAGATTCATCTGATTTTTTACCTTCGTATAAACCTTTTCTAAAGTTTTCTACATCCTCAGTAACTTCTTGACCTTCTTCAAATCTTTCACCTACAAGTTTTTTACTCACTCTATCAATATCATCTTCAAATAAATCTTCAGAACCTTCTAGTACATCGTCCACAGAAGTGTATTTTAATTTCTCTCGACGACTTCCTTCAGCATCTAATTCTCTAACTTCTAGTTCTGGTATTTCTTGTTTATGAGTTTTACTTTCTTTCTCACGAATTTCATCAAAAATTCCATCTAGTTTGTCGTTTTTCTTAGCGTATAAAGGATTATCTTTTTCTATCTTATCGCTTCTTCTTTCAAGTGTATTAAAGTTTTCTTCGAATTCTTTTCGTGCATCTTTATTTTTAGTAACTCTTTCATCTTGAACTACTACGTCCTCTTGAACTTGTCCTTTAAATGAACTTGCTACTTCTTCTTTTAATTCACTACTATCCTTACCAAGTACTACACTGTCTCCCAAAACATCTATCTTATGATCTTGTTTTAGTCTCTTAGTTCTAACCGCAGCTAATGTTGGATGCGCTCTTCTTGATGGATTCTCATCAAAAATATCCACATCGCGCATTTCAGTACCACTTACACCAAGTTTTTTCAAAGCATCTCCCAAGTCTGTAACCTTACCTGTCGGTACAACTTCTTCTTTTTCTTCATATTCTGTAATATCGATTTCTTCATATTTAGGAGTTACTTTTTGTTCTTCTTCAAACACAATTTCTAGTTCATCATCAGATTGCTTACTTAGTTTTTTATCTGTTATTTCAGATTTTTTCTTAGTAAGATCTTTTTCATTTTCTAATTCTTCTTCGAAATCATCTAAGACTGCATCCAATTCCTCTTGGTCTATTTCATCATCACTGACATTAAATAATTTATCTTTAAGCCTAGAGAAGAAGCCTACTTTTTTCTTACTTTCTTCTTCATAGTCTTCTTCATATTCAGAATCGTCTTCATAATCAGATTCATCTTTATATCTTTCTTTAACTACTCTAGATTTCTCTTTTTCTTCTTGCTTAGCTCTTTCTTTCTGCTCACGTTTTTGACGTTCTAGATATGTTTTGTAGTCCTCAGCCTCATCATCTTCTTCGTCTAAGAACTCTTCATCTTGTTTATTTGAAGCAAATAATCCTTTTATTTTAGACATAAATCCATTTTCTTTTTTAGGTTTTCTATCTTTTTTGAACTCTTCTTCAAAATCTTCATCTTCATAATCATCGATTTCAAAGTCATCTAAATCAACTTCTTCATAGTCATCTAATTTTTTTGTAGTTTTTTCGTAGTTTTCGCTAAACTCTGGAGATAATTCATCATCAAATGATTTCCTATTTCTATTAGAACTAAAATCTATTTCAAAATCTTCTTCATCTTCATAATAAACTCTTTCTCTTTTTCTATTTTCAGCTCTTTTTTCCCTACGTTCAGCTAATTCATCTTTTTTCTCTTTTTCCTCTTTTTTAGCTGTGTTTTCTTCGAATACTTCATCTTCATCTTCTTCTAAGAACCATTTTTTCCAATTAACCATATTTCACACCTCCTAGTTAGATTCTATTTAAGATTCAAATCTTTCACACGAGTTCCTACTTTAGTATCTGCTTCTAATACTAAAATACCTCTTGCTTCTTCTTGCGGTAACCCTAGCTCTCGTTTTGAACAAAGCATTCCATTTGATTCAACCCCGCGCAGTTTTGATTTTTTAATTAATAAACCACTCGGCATCATAGCGCCACTTAGTGCTACAACAACTTTTTGTCCTGCTTCTACATTTGGAGCACCACATACAATTTGTAAGGTCTCTTCTTCACTAACTTTTACTTCTGTTACTTTTAACTTATCAGCATCAGGGTGTTTTTCACAACTTAGAACTTCCCCAACTACAAAGAACTCATCATTATTACCTTCTAGGTCAATTTTAATCCCATTCTTCTCTAAACGTTTTTGAAGAATTTCTTTTTGTTCTTCCGTTAAATCGATACTACCTTCTCCATCTAATTTTAAATTCTCAACATTGAAAATATTTAAACCTACTAAAGCACCATTTTCATCTTTAATTAGTGTAATATTCTTCTTATCTTCGTATGTTACCTCTTCTTTACTCTGAATAGTAATTAATAATGTTTCTCCTAACATTTTCTTGTTGTAAAAAAATAACATAAATCTCTCTCCTATAATAATTTTAATTTTAAAGTTATTCTACAAAAATAAAATAACTCTCTAGTTCTTTTCCATCGTATTTAAACGTTATTGTCGTTATTGGTACAAGACCTTCTGTAAAGAAATGTACCATCATCTTCTGCAAAATTTCTAAACCTTGTTTATTCTGCACATCTGCAATTATCAATGTATCTTGATGAGGTAAACCTACGTAGAATGAACCACCTATTTTATCATAAAAGTAATTTAAGGCATTCTTATCGAATATTCTCGCCCCATCATAGCCATCTTTTGCATTTAGGAAATAAAACTTATTTCCTGCAACTTCATCCATATTATACTTAAGTGGTAGTTTTTCTAGATTACCTTTAGCAAAATCTAAAAATTCTTCTTCCGTTTTAGAAAATCTACTAAGAAAACTACCATCTAGTAATTTATAGCCATCTTTAAAATCATAAGCTAAATAAATTCTAGTTTCATTTGTATGATCAAAGCTAACAAGATTTTTCTCATTATCTTTGTTAAAACTACTTGCTCGCACTACTGGATAAATATTCTCCAATAATTCATCCTCAGTTACATCGTCTATAGAAAGTTTTTTTTGTGCATTAAAGTTTCCTACTATGTAGTAAACAAATTCCTCTATCTTCTTGTCACTTTTACTAGTTTTCTTATCTCCTAGCTTCCTCACAAAACTATCTATATCAATCTTAGCACGGCGATTTTCATATTCTAAAATAAAAACACTGTTTTCTTTTTCTTTCCTCTCATGGATTTTTAAAGTGGGTAGTTTTTCTATTATTTTTTCAAATATATAATCTCTTGAATAAGACATATTGCCTCCTATTTTGTGTATAATATGGCAACTTAATTATACCATATTTATTCGCACTCAATCAACACAATTAAGCAATATATACAAATATTATTCACTTTTTTACAGTATATATATTTTATTGCACCTTTACTATTATTTTGTTATAATGGGAGTGACTCAAAAATCGTGATTTCAAAGAAACAAGATTTTATCGAGTCACCCCCGCACAGTTTATTAGATATATAAAAAGCTTTTCTAAAGCATATTTAGATATCAATAAACCACTGCGTCTATGAGTTCTCATATATACTTTGTTAAAATTCAGATTTTTTGGATCTGCCCCCTTCGGAGGATTTTTTATGGATATAGAAATAAAAAGAGCCGAATTACAAACAAAATACAATAACTGGATTAAAAAAAATACTCTAAGATTAGTAGTTGCTTTTATTGCTTATATAGTAATTATCTTAATAAATTTTTTACTATTAAAAAACTCTAAGATTACTCTTTTTTCTAGCTTTTTATTTTTTACATATACAGTTTATGTATTATCATTAATTTGGTTTATAAAAAATAAATTAATCGTAAATATCGACTCAGTCGATTTCGATGTAAAATAAAAGTACTTAAATCAATCACTTGAGATTATTTAAGTACTTTTGTTATTTTCTGTAAACATCTCAGACTTCATCTTTCTTTAAAAATTTTGTGGAATACAACTTTTACTTATAAAAATGAAAACTGAAAATTACACATAAACTTTTTTTCCAAAAAACTAGACAAAAAAACTTACGAAAAAATTTTTTTTATGCTATAATCTGTTAATATTGCTTAAATAATCGAAAGGAGTCAACATGACATTAAAAAGAAATTCTAAATTGTTTCTAGTACTATTCTTAGGAACTTTATCGGCTTTCGGGCCTTTTGTTACAGATTTATATTTACCTGCATTACCTTATATGAGTGAGTTTTTTAATGCTAGTACTTCTACCATTCAACTTACGCTAACAGGTAGTATGGTCGGACTTGCATTAGGACAATTACTTATCGGACCTATTAGTGATAAATATGGTCGTAAAAATCCATTAATAATCAGCTTAATAGTTTACTTACTAAGTACTATCGCTATTATCATTTTCCCCAATGTATATGCAATAATAGTATTACGATTTATACAAGGTGTATCTTCTGCAGGAGCTGTAGTTATTTCTCGTGCTATTTCTACAGATTTATATAATGGACGTGAATTAGCCGCTTTCTTTGCATTACTAATGGCTGTTAATGGCTTAGCGCCTATTCTTTCTCCTATTCTAGGAAGTTTATTACTACAACTTACAGACTGGAGAGGAATTTTCGTTACACTTGCTCTAATCGGTGTGATTTTATTAGCTGTAAGCTTCAAATTCAATGAATCTTTAGCCGTTGAAAAACGCTTAGACCTTCCAATAACTAAGACATATTATTCAATTGTACACGTTGCAAAAAATAGACTATTCTTTGCTCTTGTTATTATTCAAGGATTTGCCTTAGCTGCTATGTTCGCATATATTGCAGCATCGCCATTCATCTTACAAACTCACTATAACTTAACTCCATTAATGTACAGCTTATGCTTTGGTCTAAACGGTTTTACTATAGTTTTAGGAAGTAAGAGCACTAGTAATTTCAAAGAGAAAGTTAGTATCAAACTAGGTTTATCACTCATGTTACTAGTTAGCATCTACCTTGCAGTGGCACTAACACTTACATTACCTTTCCTATTTATTGAAGTAGGATTCTTCCTTCTTTTACTAGGATTAGGATTTATTTTACCTGCTGGTTCTGCTATCGCTATGAGTCTAGAGCGTGAGCGTGCTGGAAGTGCCTCGGCTTTCTTTGGATTTGTACCATTCTTCTTAGGTGGAGTCGTTTCTCCATTAGTAGGAATTGGAAACATCTTCCACTCTAGTGCTATATCAATAGTATTTTGCTCAGCTATATCATTCGTAACATTCAAACTAGTTGAAAAGAAAATATAAATATAAAAAAATAAAGAAGACGATTAATCGTCTTCTTTTACTTATTTATTACATTCCCCAAGCAGATAACCCTTGTGCATTGTAAGCACGAGTTGCCGCTTCGATTTGATCTTGAACTGTTGCTGTAGATCCCCATCCTGGCATAGTTTGGAATAACCCACTAGCTCCTGAAGCATTTCTAGCTCCTACTTGACCATTTGATTCACGAGCGATGATGTGTTCCCAAGTTGACGCTGGCACTCCAGTACGACGAGCCATCTCTTGAGCTGCTGCTACTCCATCCGCTCCTGCTGTGTTCCCATTAGCTAACACAAGTGAACCACCTGGTGCTGAATATGATTGAGCCGGTGCTGCGTATGATTGTTCAGCTGCTGGACGTTGTTTAGTACCAACAACCACTACTTTAGCTGTAGCTTCTGTAATTACTTTTTCAGAAGCAACTTCTCTAGATACTTCTTTACCATTTTCTCTTACAACATTGTAAGTAACTTCTTTTTCACCGTTTTTACCTTCAACTTTTGTAACTTTTTCATCTACATATTTAGAATCATCTTTTTCTTCTTTTGTTTCAAATTTGATTACTTCTTTTTTAGTTTCAGTAGTTTTTCCAGTTCTTAAAATTTTGATTGTATCAACTGTTGCTACCTCACTATTTAATCCAGGTGTAACTTGATCTTTTTCTCCTAAAGTAATATTTAATTCTTTTAAGATATCTTCAACTTTTCTGTAAGTAGTTTTTCTTACCGTAGTTGTATCTCCATCAACGATTGTTACTTCGTGTGCTTTATAGATGTTAATAGTTTCTCCACCGTTAACTTTTGTATCTAAACCTGGTTCTACTCTATCATCTGCTCCAAAAGGAATATCGTTAGCAATAAGAATTTCTCTTACTGTTCCTTTTTTAGTTTTAAGCTCAATTTTACTGCTATTATCTAAATTAACGGCAAAAACATTGTGCCCTGTATATTCTTCCGCTACTACGAAAGCTCCTGATAATAATAATCCCGACGTTGCCGCTGCGGCTATAATTCTACCTAATTTCATTCTATTAATCAATCTCCTTTTTTTCTTCTAATCCGAACAACGTACATGCATTGTTAAATGTTTGTTTTGTTAGTTGTTCATATGACATTTCTTTTAAATCTGCAATTTCCTGTGCTACATAATGCACATATGCTGGTTCATTTCTCTTACCTCTATATGGTGTTGGTGTTAAATATGGACAATCTGTCTCAATTAACAACTTATCTAGTGGACAAGCTTTTGCTACTTCTTTTGGTGTTTTAGCATTTTTAAACGTTACTGGGCCACCTAATGAAATATAAAAGTTCTCTTTTAGCATAATATTCATACTCTCAACTGAACCTGAGAAACTATGCATTATTCCACCTATCTCACTAGCTTTTTCTTCTTGAAGTATTTGTATCGTATCTGCCATTGCATCACGTGTGTGAATTACAATTGGTTTGTTTACTTCTTTTGCTAGTTGAATTTGTCTTCTAAATACTTCTTTTTGAACATCTTTTGGACTTTTATCCCAATGATAATCCAATCCGATCTCTCCAATTGCTACCACTTTATCATTTGTTAAAGCAATATTCTTAATCATTTCGTATTTTTCATCAGTGAAATCTATTGCTTCAACTGGGTGCCAACCGACTGTTAAATATAAAAAGTCATATTTAGCTGTGATTTCCAGTGCTTTTTCTATACTTTTATCATCGAAACCAACTATATTTATTAATTTTACTCCCGCTTCTTTTGCACGAGCAATGGTTTCTTCTAAGTCTTCTAAATAAGCATCATCATTTAGATGCGCATGTGTATCAAATAACATACCACGCCTCCTTACTGTAATGATTATATCAAAACAACGTTTCATTAGAATATCTAAAGTATTTCAATTATGTTACAATACTTTTTCAATTAACATAAAAATTGTTACTTTATACGTTTTCATAAAGATTTAGGGAGAATTATTGTCTTTTTCCAACAATAATTTATTATTTTTTAAGGAGTTATCCAAAAAAAGAAAATGTCTTAGAGCATTTAAACGCTCTAAGACACCTCTGTAAAATAAGTTTATTATACTTAATTTAATTCTCCATGATACCAAACACGTACTTTTCCATTCCCTATTGGGTATATATCACTGAAGTATAATGTACCTGAAACCCAACCATTTCCATCATAAAATTGACTATAATTTACACTTGTTGGGTATGCTGAACCTACAGGATAGTCATAAGGAATACTTTTAGAAATCTTTTCTACAGTATTCTCAGAATTATTCACAATTGTACTTTTATCCGTTACAACATTATTATCTTGATATGTTGTATTTTCTTCATTCACATTAGTATTTCCACCTGATGAAGAATAAACTGTACCAATTCCTAAGCTTCCTGGAAGTAGCACTAATAATAAACTCATTGCTCCTATTTTAATACTTTTTTTCATAAGTATTGACCTCCCTATCTACTTTTTTTAATAATATTATACTCTTTTTTAAAAAAACGACGCAAGCCTTTTCAAGATTGTTTTTATAAAAAACGACTTTAAATATGAATCTGCTCTAATTTTTTGAGAGCAAATCATTATCTAAAGTCGTACTACTTATATTATTCAGCTTTAAAGTCTACTACTTGAGCACCAATTAGCTGTTCAAGTACTTCTGGTTTTACTTCTACTTGGTGACCTACTTTACCTGCAGAGATAATAATCGTTTCAACTTCACGGCATTTCTCATCTATAAAAGTAGGAAATAGTTTTTTCATTGCAAAAGGTGAGCATCCACCTTTTACATATCCTGTAATTTTTGTTAAGTCTTTAAGCGGTAGCATTGATAAACTTTTCACACCTGCTGCTTTAGCAAGTTTCTTAAAGTTTATGCTATCTTCACTCATAAGTACTCCAACAACGTAATTTCCTTTACCATCTGTAGTCATAATTGTTTTAAAAACTTGATTATGATCGCGCCCGATAATATCGGCTACTCCCACACCAGTCTTCGCAGCATCACTTTCTGCATCAAATTCAAAGTGATTGTACTCTACACCATTTTCATCTAAAAATCGCATAGCATTAGTTTTTAATTCTTTTTTCTTACTCATATTTGTACCTCATTATTTAACTTCTTCATTAGTTATAAATTATAACTAATATTTTACTCCAAACTTTGCTTGCTGTCAAAATCTGTTTTAAATATTTTTGCAAAATACCAACTTCAAAAGATTGACTTTCTTTCTAATCTTTGAAATTGGCATTCAAATTATTATTTTAACACAAAGTGCCCTTCTTCAACTTCTTCGAATTTTTCTATGCCAGTTATTACTATTTCCTCTGCACTAACTTCAAATTCTTCGAACATCTTTCTAGCTCTTACAGGATCAATTATCGGCATAGAACTTAGAAGACGTTTTGTATAAATGTGCTGTGGATTTTTCATAATCTGTTCTGTTGTTCCTAGCTCTACTAGATTTCCTCTATACATTACAGCTATTCTATCTGCGATATACTCTACTACACCTAAGTTATGTGAAATGAAAAGATATGTTAGAGAGAATTTTTCTTGTAAATCTTTTAATAAATTAATTACCTGTGCTTGTGTTGAAGCATCTAAAGCAGAAGTCGGTTCATCACACAAAATGAAATCTGGTCTCGTTACAACTGCACGAGCAATACCGATACGTTGTCGTTGCCCTCCACTAAAAGCATTTGATAATTTTAGCGCATCCTCGTTAGAAATCCCAACAAACTCTAAAATTTCTAACGCCTTTTTCTTCGCAGTTTCTTTATCCTCTTTGTGTAAAGCTTCCATAACTATATCTAAAGCACTCATTCGTGGATTTAATGATGAATATGGGTCTTGAAAAATAATTTGCATCTTGCTATAAACTTCTGCAAGTTCTTTTTTTGACATTTTTGTTAAAGATTTCTCATTACCTTCTACAAAAACATCCCCTGATATGAATGGATCTATATTTAAAATCCCTTTACCTAGGGTAGTCTTTCCACTTCCAGATTCACCTACTACAGCTAAAGTCTCTGCTTTATAAATATCTAAACTAATGTCATTAACAGCTATAGTTTCTTTGACTTCTTTGTCCATTCCTTTAGATTTATATACTTTTCGTACATTTTTAAGTTTTAAATACTCTTTACTCATTACTCCACCTCTTTCAGATACTCATGAGTATCGCTAAGTTTTTGCCAAGTATAGTGTTTGCCATCTTCCTTATAATCAACAGTCAGAAGTTCTTTATTAGTGTTTTCTAATCTTGCCGCTGCAAGAAGTTGTTTTGTATATGGGTGTTGTGCATTGTTAAAGATTTCTTCAACATTTCCTTTTTCAACAACTCTACCTCTATACATAATATACACATAGTCACACATTCCAGCTATTACACCAAAATCGTGGCTGACTAGTGCTACACTAAGTTCTGTTTCTTTTTGTAATTTCTTAATAAGAGATAAAATCTGTGCTTGAACCGTAACGTCTAGAGCAGTTGTAGGTTCATCCGCTACCAATAACTTAGGATTAGCAAGTAGCGCCATAGCTATTAATATTCTTTGACGCATACCACCAGATAATTCATGTGGATATTGTTCCATTCTTAGAGGCGCATTAAGAATACCTACTTTTTCAAGTTGCTCTATAGCTAGTTTTTTCGCATCTTCTTTAGATTTATTTTGAAATCTTTCTATTACTTCTATTAAGTGGAAACCAATAGTTCTAACTGGATCTAGTGAAGTCATAGGGTTTTGGAAAATCATAGAAATCGGTAATTTTTCATCCTTTTTAACTTCTTTTCCATCAAAGATAAACTTATCATTTTTATCAAAAATATTGTTAGGAAGAATAGACATTATACTACGCATCAAGATACTTTTACCACTTCCTGATTCGCCTACAACTCCTGTGATATGACCTTTTCTAAAATTAATATCAATACCGTGTATTAGCTCTTTATCTACTTCTTTATTAGGTTTATAATTAACCGTTAAATTTTTTAATTCTACTATGTTTGTCATACTACTGCTCCTCCTTTTGAATATATTTTGTAAGTAGGTTACCAATATTATTAAATGAATAAATTGTTAACATTACAAATAATCCAGGGATAATTGCCATATGAGGAGCACGTTGTAGACTTTGTTGTGCATTTTGTAGAAGTGTTCCCCAAGAGGTCATAGGCTGCTGAATGCCAAGTCCTAAGAAACTAAGTGCCGCTTCTGTCATTATTGCATTAGCTATTGAAGCACTTGCTGCTACTACTAGAGTTGGTATTATTGCTGGAATAATATGTTTCTTTAAGATATTGATAGTTTTAACACCACTAAATCTACTATAAACCACATAGTCATATTCTTTTGCTGATAGAGTCTCTGCTCGAACTAATCTCGCTAGACGCATCCATGAAAAACATCCTATTACTATAATAATCGAGCCAATTCCTGGTTTTAAAAACACACTAAGTACAATTACTAACACTAGCCATGGAATAGATGATAATACATCGACTAAACGCATAAGTAAAGTATCAACAACTCCACCAACATAACCTGCGATAAGACCTACTATCGTTCCAATCGTTACGGCAGTCACCATCGCCAGTAATCCTACTATAAGAGAAATACGACCTCCATAGATTACACGAATAAAGTAATCACGTCCTACCTCATCAGTTCCGAATAAATGTTGTAAACTCGGCGATTGAGATAGATTTGCTACGTCAGTAGCCGCTGGATCAATAGGAAGTAAAGGTGCTATTAATGAAACGAACACTAATATCGCTATAAAAATAAGTGAAAAAATATAAATTTTTGAACTTTTAGCTATTTTAATAAATCTTTTCATCTTATTTACCTCCTCTTCTAATTCTAGGATCTACTATAGAGTAAAGTATATCTGAAATTAAATTACCTACTATTACTAGTGTAGCTGAAAGTAACATTACTGCCATTATAATAGGATAATCTAATGCACTAGTTGCTTGTGTAATATATGGTCCAATTCCTGGCCAACTAAATACTGTTTCTGTAATGATCGCTCCAGTTACTAACATTGGTAGTGACATACCCACTTGAGTAATTACCGGTATTAACACATTTTTAATAATGTGTCTTGTAAAAATTTGAGTTTTTGTCGCTTGAAAAGCTTGTTGAACTACCACATATTCTTCATTTGTTTGACTTAAAGCTGAAGACCTCACATAACGTGTAAGTTCTGCGAAGAATACGATTGTTAAAGTTAGATAAGGCATAATAAAGTGTGATAAGAAATCACCAAAATCGCCTTCTTTACCTATTGTGTGCATCCCTATTATTGGGAATAAGTTTAATTGATATCCTAAAACATAAATAAATATCATCGCTATCCAAAATGATGGAGTAGCTATTCCTAATGAAGCTACAGCATCAATGAATTTATCTTGCCATTTACCTTTGTTTGCAGCAGCTAGTAATCCAAGTACTATTGCGATTATTAGTGCTGTTATGTAGGCTGGTAATACTAATGATATTGTATTAGGTATTTTCGCTAGGATTTCTTCTCCTACACTATTGTGAGTTACTAGTGAGTGCCCGAAGTTCCCGCTTAATATTTGCCCTAACCAATCAACATACTGAATTAAGAATGGTTTATTAAGCCCACTTTGTTCACGAAGAATATTAATTTCTTCTTGTGACATATTCGATGTTATCTGTGCATCAATAGCATCATATGGTGCTAAATGTATTAAAGTAAATACTATAAACGATATTACTAAAAGTAATGGTACTGCTTGTAATATACGTTTCAAAATATATCGAATCATACAATCTCCTTTAAATTCTAATTACTATATTTTTATGAGATTAATTTATAATTTATCATAAATATTTTTGTTATAAATTATAAATAAACGTTCCCCTTAAAACTAACAAAGCGAGGGAGATACTATAAAATCTTATTATTAAATAGGATTTTATCGTACTCCCCCTCATACTATATTTTATTTTCTACTATTTATTACTATTTAAGAGTAATTTTTGATAAATCATCAAATGTGTAGATTGGTACTAACTTAGCATCATTAACATTTCCAACACGTTTGTTAACCGCTAAGATTTTTTGGTTATCTACGATTGGGTATAGGTATGCTTGGTTAGCAATTTCTTGTTGAAGGTTTTTGTACACTTCTTTACGTTTAGTTTCATCTAATTCAGCTGCACCTTGTTTGAATAATCCATCAATTTTTTCACTTCTGAATTGGAAGTAATTTGAAGTACCATTTGATCCAAATAGCTTAGAGTATAAATCAGGATCATTACCCATGATATATCCACCTAAGAATAGGTTGTAAGCTTTAGAACCAACTTTTCTTAACTCTGTGAAGATAGCTGTTTCATCTCCACCACGAAGCTCAACATTAATTCCTACTGCTTGTAATTGTTGTTGAATGAATGTTGCTTGGATAGTATTTGCAGCATCGTTACTTGCATATCCTAGGTTAAGTTTCAAGTTAGAAACTCCAGCTTCTTTTAATAGTGATTTTGCTTTTTCAATATTTTGAGTATATTTCTCTACATCATCAGTATTGAATGGATTTTTCGGTGGTAAGAATGAATAAGGATTTTGGTAGTATTTACTGTCTAAGTAAGCTGCTTTATTCATATCTTCTTTGTTTAATGCGTATAAAATAGCTTGTCTAACTTTAACATCTTTTAATTCATCTGTATTTGTGTTTAGTCCTAAGTATCCGATACGGTTTTCACTATAAGGATAAGTATCGATATTTTTAGAATCTAAATCTTTAATTGCAGCAGGTAATACATATGCTGCATCTACCTCACCTTTTTGTAATGCTACTTTTGTAGTATCAGCGTTTTTAATAATACGTAGTACTACATTTTTAACTTTTGGTTTACCATTATAATAATTTTCATTCGCTTCAAATTTAATATATTCTCCACGTTTGTTCTCTACTAGTTTGTATGGTCCAGTTCCTACTGGTGTTTCTTTTAATTCTTTAACTGAGAAATCTGATACATTTCCATAAACGTGTTTTGGAATAATGTAAGTTTCATTCGCAATGTTATTTGCCGCAGCTGCACTTGGTTCTGGGAATTTAAATACTACAGTGTAGTCATCTACTTTCTCAACAGTTATTGGTTTGTCACCAATCCATAAGTTTTTAAAGTTTCCATTTTCTTTTTTAGCTTTTGTTTGATAAGTGAAAACTACGTCATCAGCTGTGAATTTTTGTCCATCAGACCATTTTACATCTTTTCTTAAGTTAACTTTTAAGCTAAGACCATCTTTTGCAAGTTCAGTAGATTCTGCTAAGGCGTATTCTTTTGAACCATCTCCATTAACTTTGATTAATGGTGAATAGATAATATTAGTCATTGTTAATCCCCAACGGTCACTTACCTTGATTGGGTTAGTTGATGATGGATCATCACTAATAGCATACGTGAAAGTATCTTTATCTTGAGAAGTGGTAATTGTGTTTTGCGTTTTTGAACTACATGCTGTTACAACACTCATTACTAACGCTAGTGCTCCTATAAACAATTTGTTTTTTTTCATTCTTTTTTCCTCCTTGATTTTAAGTCCTATTTTCTAACTACAAAATATTTTGGTTTCCCCTATTTAATAATGGTTAAATACATTTGCCTATTCGACAGTGAGAGACTTACATTGCTACTCATGTATTGATTAAACAGACTATATTTCATAATAAGAATAATAAAACCAGATATTATTTAACATTGAACGAATGAAATCAATGCTAGTTTAGTTTACTGTATTATATATAAAGATGTCAATTTAAGTGCTTATTTTTGTCATTTACATTAATTATATAACTCTTTTGTTGAGAGTAACTCAAAAATCGGGATTTCGTAGAGACAAGATTTTGTCGAGTCACTCCCACACAGTTCATTAGATATCTAAAAAGTTTTATAAAGCTATTTTAGATATCAATAAACCACTGCGTCTATGAGTTCTCATATGAACTTTGTTAAATTTTAAGACTTTTAGGGAAGCACCTAAAATATTATTATTCTTCTGTACCCCAAACTTCTTCTACGATTTCTTTGATTAGGGCTATTTTTTTCCATTGATCTTCTTCTGTAATCACGTTTCCTTCTTCTGTAGAAGCAAATCCACATTGAGTACTTAAGTAGATGTTTTCTAATGGTACATATTCGCTAGCTTCTTTAATTCTTGCGATTACTTCTTCTTTATCTTCTAAAT
>NZ_CAURMG010000014.1:0-41286 GCF_963525875.1 uncultured Gemella sp.
AAGCATTTAATTGATGACTACTAATTAATAATCCAATCCCATCACTTTGAGCATCTAAAATATAGTTAGTTATTACTTTAGTATTTATTACATCTATCCCATCCAATGGTTCATCTAAGAGGATAAACTTAGTTCGACAAGAAATCCCCAAAATTAAACTAAAAATAGTTAACTGTCCTTTTGATAATTCAGATAATCTGTTGGTCTGTGATAATTTAATATTTTCTAATTCCGTTTTAAAATATTGTTCATCAAAATTTTCATAAGCTAACTTATAAAATTCGCAAACCTTCTTGATTTTAGAATTTTTGAAATAATCGAATCTATCCGGTATATAAATCAGTTGTTTTTTTATATTTTTATTATCTACACCTTCAATTCCTATTTCCCCAGAATCTTGACTATATATTCCTGATAGTATCTTTAATAATGTTGTTTTCCCACTTCCATTCCTACCAATAAGTGCTACAATTTCTCCAGAACTTACGGTGAAACTAACATTGTTTAATACTATCTTTTTTGAAAATTTTTTATTAATATTATCTATCGTAAGTTTCATAATTTTTCTCCTTTATCTTTTCTGATATGACTTCGCATAATTTTTCCATCGATAACCCTAGAAATTTCCATTCCATGATTAATTCTTTTAACTTTCCATCAATCTTTTTCTCATTATCCATAATTAATCATCCTTTCGAAATTCTAACTTAATTTTTTCTAATAAATCTTCTTCCGAGATTCCCCTTATTTTTACTTCCCTAACTAAATCCTTAATTATAGAATCTATTAATTCATAATTCGGGATAATATTATCAAAATTATTAGTAATAAAAGTACCTTTCCCTACGATTGTTGTAATTATCTTTTCACTTTCCAACTGTTGAAAAGCTTTTTGAACTGTACTAACATTAACACCCAGCATTTTAGAAAATTCTCTTACCGATGGTAATTTATCTCCCTCTTGCAATAAGTTTTTACTTATCATAGATTTAATTTGATCTACTATTTGTTTATAAATTGGCTTATCTGATAATGAATCAATTTGAAACATAGTAACCTCCTTTCTAAGTGTATCACTCTTCACCATACACCTTTCACTTAAAGTGTACCACATATCGCCATACATTACAAGTAAAAAAAGACATAATAATAAATTTTTTTAATAAATTATTATGTCTAAATTTTTTATTTATGTTTTTTTTGTAACAATGGATTTAGTACTACTCTAAAAATAGAATCAGCTATAATAATTCCTACTGCTAATCCTACCGCTCCATAAAAACTATTTAGGAAAATTCTTGCAGAATTTCCGTATTCATCTAATAATAATGTTCTAAAAGCATCGTAAATAGTAACCCCAGGTACTACTGGAACCAACCCAGGCACGAAGTAAACCGTTAGTGGATTCTTAAATTTAATAGCACAAACTTGGCTTATGTTAGCTAAAAGTAGTGAACACACTAAGCTAGACATAAAAACACTATGTCCATGACTCCACATTTCCCAATATCCACACCAACCTATTGCACCTATTATCCCACCTGTTACTAAAGTTTTTCTAGGAACATCACAAATAATCGCAAACGACACCGATGATATAAAACTAAAGATAAAATGATATAGTAATAATAAACCATGACTTAACACTGCAATCATTATAATGTACCTCCTAGCAATCTAACAAGATAATAAACTGTTACAATTCCTGCACCTAAGGCAAAAGCCACACAGAACGTTTCAATAAAACGTATAGTTCCTGAAATAAACTGCTTAGCTATAATGTCCCTCATAGAGTTCGTTATTGTAATACCAGGTACAAGTGGAACTACTGCCCCAATCATAGCAAGCCTAAGCGACTGACCATTTAATAAGATAAAGCCTAAATATCCCGCTATTCCTCCTACGAAGGTGCTAATATACTCTGATATAAACGGTGCCTTTAGATAACTAATAACCTTTATATAAACATAAAAGGCAACTGCTCCTGCTATACTACCCGGAATCACATCCCAAAAACTACCTTCAAAAATCAACACAATACTGCCACTAAGAACGCCTGAACAAAGTACTTTAAACCAATCTTTAATTGGACTTTTTTCTGCTTGAACTCTCTTTAACGCATCATACATGTCAATTAGAGAAATTTGACCGGCTGTATAGGCCCTTGATAAAGTGTTTACGGCTGTTGTTTTAGTTAAGTTATATGTTCTATCATTAACCCTTCTAAAATCTGTCCCTATCCCTTCTATTCTTATAAAAATACCCGTTAAAGTTACGTGTGTATAATATTCATCCGTCCTAACTTCTCCTACACCTTTTCTAATAATTCTCTCCAGTGTATCCTCTGTTCTATAAACTTCAGCACCATTTTCCATCAAAATTTTTCCTGCAAGCAAGGCTGTTTTCATCAATAATTTTTCATACATCACTTTTCTCCAACAAAGATTAGTTGAGTAATAAAATAAAAAAACTATATATTATTACACAGTTTTAAATATTACCATCTTTTACGTTTTTCATTACTCTTACTTTCTAATCTCTCACCTTTCTTAAATCATTTCCAAGGTTATTATATCATATAATTAACAGGAAAAACACATTTTTCTTATTTTCTTAACTCAATATTTTAACATATTAATTAGTTTAACTCTGCAACATTCACATAATTTCATATAAACACTTTCTTTAAATTTTTAATATTTTTATTACTTAACCTCTTTTCTCTTGAATATTATATTTATAAGTACTAAAATAAAATTAAAGATATTTCGTTTAGGGAGGAAATATTATGAAAGTCATATTTTTAAAAAAATTTCGAGAATAATCTTTCTTATTAGTTAATAATATTAATGAATATTTTTTGTACAAATAGGAGGAGATTATTATGGGATGTACAACTATTCTTGTAGGTAAAAATGCTAGTTTTGATGGTTCAACTATGGTGGCACGTACTGAAGATTCACCATCTGGAGTATTTAGAGCAAAAAGATTTATCAACGTAAGCCCAGAAGAACAACCGCGAAAATACAAATCTGTTATTTCTAAAGTTGAGATAGATTTACCAGATAATCCTGTTCGTTATACAGCAGTACCAAATGCTATTTTAGACAATGGAGTTTGGGGACAATGTGGTGCTAATGAGTTTAATGTTTCTATGAGCGCTACAGAGACTATAACATCTAATGAACGTGTCCTTGGAGCTGATCCTTTAGTAGAATATAAAGCTGCAGTAGGAAAACCAGGCGATACAGATTATATTCCTGAAAAAGTAGGAGGAATTGGGGAAGAAGATATTTATACGATTGTAATACCATATATTGCAAGTGCACGTGAAGGTGTAACATTTTTAGGTGATTTACTTGAAAAATATGGTACTTATGAAATGAATGGAATTGCGTTTCAAGATGAAGAAGAAATTTGGTGGTTTGAAACTATTGGTGGTCATCACTGGATGGCTCGCCGCGTCCCTGATGATAGCTATGTTATTATGCCTAACCAACTAGGTATAGATGCTTTTGATTTTAAGGATGCTTTGGGAGCAAAAAAAGAGTATATGTGCTCTACTGATTTAAAAGAATTTGTAGATAAATATCATCTAGACTTATCAATCGATGGTAATTTTAATCCACGTCACGCTTTTGGTAGTAGTAGTGATACTGACCACACATATAACACACCGCGTGCATGGATACTTCAGCGTTATTTCAATCCTACATCAAATACATACGATGGTATAAATGCTGATTATCGTCCTAATTCTGACAATCTTCCTTGGGCTAGAATTCCTGAGAAAAAAATTACTGTAGAAGATATAAAATATGCTCTATCTCATCACTATCAAGGAACAGAATATGATTCATACTCTAAAAATATCCACTCAGTTAAAAAAGGAACTCTACGTCCAATCGGTATAAATCGTACAAACTTCTTAGGTTTAGTACAAATTAGACCTTATATGCCTGATGAACTTAAATCAATTCAATGGTTAGCTGTTGGATCTTGTGTATTTAATGCGATAGTTCCATTCTACACTAACATTAATCGCACACCAGAATATTTAGCTAATACTACTAACCAAGTAACAACTGAAAATTTCTACTGGACTAATCGTTTAATAGCTGCTCTTTGTGATGCTCATTTTGCTGATACTGCTTCACATGTTGAACGTTATCAACTTAAAGTTCAATCTCAATCAAGAGAACTTATTAACAAATACGATGAAGAATTTTTAGCTAATAATGTTACTAAAGAAGATGCTAAAGAATATCTTGAAAAAGCTAACGATATCATTGCTAAAGAACTTAAAGTACAGACAAATGATTTATTAGATAAGGCTTTATATACTGCAAGTTGTAATATGAGAAATAAGTTTGCAAGATCAGATGCGTAAATATTATAAGAAGAACCATATGAACCAATGTCATATGGTTCTATAATTATATTTTGTATATTTGTAAAGTAAGTCTACGTTGCGTACTTTGTACGTAAGGTATGCTAATTCATGATTTTCAAATTCTACATTGCCACTTCGCAGTGGTTGCTTTCCAATCACTACGTTCTCAGTAGAAATATACCAATCATTTCATCGCTCCACTCTTCATTCTTGGTATTTCTTTGTTTAGCTTTCTTCTAAGCTTCTTTCGTTTCTTCTCAAGAAGCCAAGAATAAACCTATTGGAGCAACTGTGCGTATTTTGCACGTAACGATTTCTACGAATCAAAGATTCTAGAAATCTCAACGACGCGCGCAGTAGACGTATTCCAATTACCTTCAGCTATCGCCTTGCTTCTTGGTACGTCCTTGCGTACGTTGTACGTAATGTATGCTAATTCATAATTTTCAAATTCTACTTTATCACTTCGCAGTTGGAACTAAAAATTTCTTACGTCTCTTCATTCCTTAGAAATTTAGTTCCTTTTGCGTATTTTGCACGTAATGATTTTTACGAATCAAAGATTCTAAAAATCTTAACGTGCAAAATAAAAAAGACTACCTTGCCTGGTAATCTTTTAAAGTATAATTAGATTTAATTTTTAAAGGGACAAAAGGGTATCCTAGCTATATGCTAGGATACATTAGAGCTAGACGACGTAGCCTTTTCCTACGCATTTCAAGCACTCTTTTGCCAAAAAAATTAGTTTAAATTCTTGTTGTATGTGTTGTTTAGTTGTGTGTGTATGTAGTATGTTATTGTTGTATGAAAAATTTATATTAAACTAATTCTATAATAGCTGTTTCTGCACCGTCACCTTTACGTGGTCCAACACGTAGAATACGAGTGTATCCACCATTACGGTCTGCATATTTAGGTGCTACTTCTTCAAATAATTTTTTAAGAGCTAATTGACTCTTACCTTCTTCAGTTGCTACTGCAACAGGTTGGATGAATTTAGCTGCATTACGTCTTGCTGCTAGATCACCTTTTTTACCTAATGTAATCATTTTTTCTGCTAATGAACGAACTTCTTTCGCTCTTGTAACAGTTGTTTCAATTCTACCGTGTACTAGTAGAGCAGTTACTAAGTTTCTTAACATCGCTTTACGGTGAGCTGATGTACGTCCTAATTTTCTGTAACCCATTAGTGTGCCTCCTTGTTAGTATTATTCTTCTTTGAATCCTAGTTCTAACTCTTGAAGTTTAATTTTAACTTCTTCTAGAGATTTACGACCTAAGTTTCTTACTTTAATCATTTCTTGTTCTGTTTTGTTAGCTAATTCTTGTACTGTGTTAATTCCTGCACGTTTTAAGCAGTTGTAACTACGTACTGATAAGTCTAATTCTTCAATTGTCATTTCTAACATTTGAACTTTGTTATCTTCTTCTTTAGCTACCAATATTTCAGCAGCTTTTGCTTCTTCCGACATTTCCATAAATAATTCTAAGTGTGAAATTAGAATTTTTGATGCTAATGCTAAAGCGTCGTTAGCTGTAATTGAACCATTAGTAGTAACATCTAAGATTAGTTTATCAAAGTCAGTGCTTTGACCTACCCTAGTCTTTTCTACTGTATAGTTAACTTTTGATACTGGTGTGTAAATTGAATCGATTGGAATAACTCCGATTGGTAAGTCACGTTTTTTATTACCATCAGCTGGTACAAATCCACGTCCTTTTCCAACGTAAATAATCATTTCAAATTGTCCACCTTCAGATACTGTTGCAATGTGTTGATCAGTATTTACTACTTCGATATCAGAATCGATAGCAATGTCTGCTGCTGTTACAACTGCAGGACCTTTAACACTGATTGATACTTGTTTTTCTTCTTCAGAATGAACTACAAACGCAATGTTTTTAACGTTCATAATGATTTCAGTAACATCTTCTACAACACCTTTAATTGCTTGGAATTCATGTTGAACTCCTTCAATATCGATACTTCTTGCTGCTGCTCCTGGTAATGATGAGATTAACATTCTTCTCAATGAATTACCTAATGTAGTCCCATATCCACGTTCAAGTGGTTCAACTACAAAGCGACCAAATCTTTTATCTGATGATTCTTCAATGATTTGAATTTTTGGTTTTTCTATTGCTAACATTATGTTAAACCTCCTAAATTTTGTCTATGTTAATATTATACACGACGACGTTTAGGTGGGCGACATCCATTGTGAGGAACTGGAGTTACGTCTTTGATTGATGTAACTTCTAATCCAGCTGATTGTAAAGCACGAATAGCTGCTTCACGTCCTGCACCTGGACCTTTAACTGTTACATCTACATATTTCATTCCGTGTTCCATAGCTTGTTTAGCTGCTGCTTCACTTGCCATTTGTGCTGCGAATGGAGTAGATTTTCTAGAACCTTTGAATCCTAACGCTCCTGCACTTGACCATGATACTGCATTACCATGTTCATCTGTAATTGTTACTATTGAGTTATTGAATGTAGAACGAATGTGTGCAACACCATTTTGTATATTTTTTTTCACACGACGTTTACGTGATTGTTGTTTACGAGCCATAGTTGTGTTTCTCCTCCTATCCTAATTATTTTTTCTTGTTCGCAACTGTTTTCTTAGGACCTTTACGAGTACGAGAGTTGTTCTTAGTATTTTGCCCTCTTACTGGAAGTCCACGACGGTGACGGATTCCTCTGTAACATCCGATTTCCATTAGACGTTTGATGTTTAATGAAACTTCACGACGTAAGTCACCTTCTGTTTTGTAGTTATCTACGATTTCACGAATTTTATCTAGTTGTTCACCTGTTAAGTCTTTAACTCTCACATCTTCAGAAACTCCAGCTTCTTTTAAGATTTTTTGAGAAGTTTTTAAACCTATACCATATACATAAGTTAGTGATATAACAACGCGTTTTTCACGTGGAATATCGACTCCTGCTATACGTGCCATTAAGTTTGCACCTCCTAATTAATTATCCTTGTTTTTGTTTATGTTTTGCGTTTTCGCAAATCACTAATACTTTACCACCACGACGAATTACTTTACATTTGTCACAGATCTTTTTCACTGATGGTCTTACTTTCATCGTTATTTCCTCCTTGAGTTTATAACTTACTTGAATCTATAAGTTATTCTACCTTTTGTCAGGTCATACGGACTCATTTCTACTGTAACTTTATCACCTGGTAAAATTCTTATATAATTCATTCTGATTTTTCCAGAAACATGAGCTAAAATAATATGACCATTTTCTAATTCTACTTTAAACATTGCATTCGGCAAGTTTTCTACTACTAAACCTTCTACTTCAATGACATCTTTTGCCATACTTTTCCTCCCTGACTATTTCAGTTTGTCTAATATATTTTGTACATCTTGGAAAACTACTTTGATGTCTTGGTCACCATTAACATTTTCGACTACACCTTCTTTTTGACTGTAGAAGTCTAAAAGTGGTTTTGTTTGTTTAATGTTAACTTCTAAGCGATTACCAACTGTTTCTTCGTTGTCATCACTTCTTTGGTATAGTTCACCACCATCATTATCACAAACACCATCAACTTTTGTAGGGTTGAAAATCAAGTGATAAGTGTTTCCACATTGTTTACAGATTCTTCTACCTGTTAATCGAGGTAACAGAATAGCTGGATCTACATCGATATTTAATACTTTATCGATTTTTCTATTAGTTTTTGCTAAAATTTGATCAAGGGCTTCAGCTTGTTCTACTGTTCTTGGAAAACCGTCAAGTAAAAAGCCTTCTTTTGCATCTTCTTGATTCAATCTTTCTTCAACTAATCCTATAGTTACACTGTCAGGAACAAGTTGTCCTTTATCAATATAACTTTTTGCTTCTTTTCCAAGCGGAGTCTCATTTTTAATAGCAGCTCTAAACATATCTCCAGTTGAAATATGCGGAATTGGATAATTCGCTTTAATTTGTTCTGCTTGAGTACCTTTACCCGCTCCTGGTAATCCCATTAAAATAATATTCATCATAATTATTTACCACCTTTTCGTCCTGTAATAAAACTTCTATAGTTCTTCTCTGTTAATTGAGTATTAAGTTGTTTAACTGTCTCTAGTGCTACACTGACAACAATTATTAAACTTGTACCACCAATTTGAACAGATGCTGGTAATTTAGCAATGCTTGTGAATATTGTTGGAAGAACCGAAACAGCTGCTAGGAATATTGAACCTACAAACGTTAGTCTGTATAAAATACCTGTAATGTATTGTTCAGTTTTTTTACCTGGTCTAACCCCTGGAACAAAACTTCCTTGTTTTCTTAAATTATCAGCCATTTTTTCTGGGTTAACTTGAACCATTACATAGAAGTAACAGAACGCAATAATTAATACTACGTATAGTGTTAATCCTAGAACATGACTGAAATCGAAATATGATACAATTTTTTGTAACTTTTCGTTATTAGGTGCGAATATCGCAATAGTTCTAGGTAATTGTAAGAATGCAATAGCGAAGATTACTGGGATAACCCCGGCACTGTTCACTTTAAGAGGCAAGTAAGTTGATCTTGCTCCTAACATTCTACGACCTGCTCTCTGTTGAGAGTATTGAATAGGGATTTTACGTATTGCTTCTTGCATATATACAACCGCAGCCACGATACCTATTACAATAATTGCTACAATAACAACTTTTAAAATTGCTAGTGTAAGGTTTTCAGCATCTTTAATTTGAGATTCATAAACTTGGATGAATTCCATTGGTAAACGAGCAATAATACCCGCTAAGATAATGATAGAAACACCATTACCAACACCATATTGAGATATCTGATCACCTAACCATAGTAATAATGCTGTACCAGCAGTTAAAACTACAGCTACTGTAATGAATCCTAGAATAGAAGTATCTTTAATTAATCCATGATAGGCATTATTAAATCCATATGACATAATAAGCGATTGGATAAACGCTAAGATAATTGCTAAGACTCTTGTTAATTTTTGTGTTTTCTTCTGACCTACTTCACCTTGTTTTGACCACTCAGTTAATGTAGGAATAACATCCATTTGCATAAGTTGAATTACGATAGACGCTGTGATGTAAGGCATGATACCCATAGCAAACACAGAAAACTGTTGTAAAGCTCCTCCTGCAAATGTATTAAATATTCCGAATAATCCTGCTGCATCTTGACTTTTAAGTACATCAGCATCTACTCCAGGTATCGGTAAATATGAACCGATACGGAATAGGAATATACCGAATAGGGTAAATAAAATTTTGTTACGAGTTTCTTTAACTTTAAATAGATTTAGTGATGCACTAAACATATATTATAGCACCTCGCAAACTCCTCCAGCTGCTTCGATAGCTTCTTTTGCTGAAGATGAGAATTTGTGAGCTTGAACAGTTAATTTTTTCTCTAATTTACCGTTAGCTAATACTTTAACACCTGAAAGTTCTTTTTTAATAACTTTAGTTTCTAATAATAGAGCAGGTGATACTACAGTACCATCTTCAAATTTATTTAAGTCGTTAAGATTTATAACTGCAAATTCTTTTCTATTTACATTGTTAAATCCACGTTTTGGAATACGTCTGAATAATGGGTTTTGTCCACCTTCAAATCCTGGGCGAACTCCACCACCACTACGTGCTTTTTGTCCTTTTTGACCACGTCCTGAAGTTTTACCATTTCCTGATCCAATCCCACGACCTACTCTGTTACGCTCTTTACGAGAACCTTCAACTGGTTGTAATTCATGTAATTTCATTTAGACTAGCACCTCCTTGTATTAATAATTCTTATTTTTCTTCTACTGTTACTAAGTGTGAAACTTTGTTGATCATTCCACGAATCGCAGCGTTATCTTTGTGTTCTACTGTTTGGTGCATTTTTTTAAGACCAAGAGCTTCAACAACTTTTCTTTGATTCTTTGGACGACCAATAGTACTACGAGTTAGGGTTACTTTTAATGTCATGTTCTTTTCCCTCCTCTTATCCTAATAATTCTTCCACAGATTTACCACGTAAAGCTGCTACGTGTTCTACTGTTTGTAATCTTGTTAATCCTTCGATTGTAGCACGAACCATGTTAACTGGTGTGTTTGAACCTAGAGATTTTGATAAGATATTTGAAATACCTGATAATTCTAATACGGCACGAACTGGTCCACCAGCGATAACCCCTGTACCAGGTGCAGCTGGTTTAATTAATACTGAACCTGCTCCAAATTGTCCGATGATTTCGTGAGGTATTGTTCCGTTAACTACTGGTACAGTAATTAAGTTATGTTTTGCAGCTTCAACTGCTTTTTTGATTGCATCTGGTACTTCTTGAGCTTTACCTGTACCAAATCCTACGCGACCATTTTTGTCACCTACTACTACTAAAGCAGAGAAACGGAAACGACGTCCACCTTTAACAACTTTAGCTACACGGCGAATGGCAACTACGCGTTCTTCAAATTCTTTTTTGATTTCTTCTTGACGCATCTACTTATTTCCCTCCTTATTAGAATACAAGTCCGTTTTCACGTGCTGCTTCAGCTAATGCTTTAACACGTCCGTGATATAAGTATCCTCCACGGTCGAAAACAACTTTTTCAATTCCTTTAGTTTTAGCTACTTCTGCGATTAATTTTCCAACTTCTTTAGCTGCTTCCACACTTGATTTTGAAACATTTTCAAGTTTTAATGAAGAAGCTTGTGCTAATGTAACACCTTTAGTGTCATCAATAATTTGTGCGTAAATGTTTGTGTTTGAACGGTATACGTTTAAACGTGGAACTTCTGTAGTCCCTTGAACTTTAACACGTACTCTTGCGTGTCTTTTTTTACGAACTTTATTTTTATCAAGTTTCGTAATCATATTTGAAACACTCCTTTCTGTTATCTATTATTTACCAGTTTTTCCTTCTTTACGGCGAACATATTCACCAACGTAGCGAATACCTTTACCTTTATAAGGTTCTGGAGGACGTACTGCACGAACTTTAGCTGCATATTGTCCTACTACTTCTTTGTTAATACCTTCGATACTAACTTTAGTGTTTCCTTCAACACCTAATGTAATTCCATCGATTTCTTCGAATTCAACTGGGTGAGAATATCCAACACTTAGTACTAACTTTTTACCTTGCATTTGAGCACGGTATCCAACCCCGATTAATTCAAGTTCTTTTTTGAATCCAGCAGATACACCTTCAACCATGTTTGCTAAGATAGCACGAGTTGTTCCGTGTACTGTACGGTGACGTTTAGAGTCTGATGGACGTACTACTGTGATTTCACTTCCTTCAATGTTGAAAGTCATGTCTTTATCAAATTGTTGTTTTAGTTCACCTTTAGGTCCTTTAACTGTTGCGAAGTTATCAACGATGTTAACTTCAACCCCTGCAGGTACTGTAATAACTTTATTACCTATACGTGACATTTAATTGGCACCTCCTTATAATATTACCAGATGTAAGCTAATACTTCTCCACCTGTGTTATTTTTACGAGCAACTTTATCTGTTACAACTCCGTTTGAAGTTGAAACGATTGCTATTCCTAGTCCGTTTAATACTCTTGGCAGTTCATCTGCTTTAGCGTAAACACGTAAACCAGGTTTTGAAATTCTTTTAATTCCTTTAATTACTCTTTCACCTTTTGAGTATTTAAGAGTAAGTTTAAGTTTTCCTTGTTTGTTATCTTCGATGTATTCTACATCACTGATAAAACCTTCTTGTTTTAATATTTCTGCAATTTGCTTTTTAATATTTGACGCAGGTAATTCTAATGTTTCGTGTTTAACCATGTTAGCATTACGAATACGTGTTAGCATATCTGCGATAGGATCTGTCATTGTCATTAGGATAAATCCTCCTTTCTTCTACTAATATATTACCAACTTGCTTTTTTAACTCCAGGAATTTGTCCTTTGTAAGCTAATTCACGGAATTTAATACGGCTGATTCCAAATTTTCCAATGTATCCGTGAGGACGTCCAGTTATGCTACAACGATTGTGTAAACGAGCTGGAGCTGAGTTTTTTGGAAGTTTGCTAAGTCCGATGTAATCACCTTTAGCTTTTAATTCCGCTCTTTTAGCTGCATACTTGTCAACTAATTTTTGGCGTTTTAATTCACGCTCTACCATTGCTTTTTTAGCCATGTGTCTTTTACCTCACCTTTCTTATTTTGCGAATGGCATACCACATAGTGTTAATAACTCACGAGCTTCTTCATCTGTGTTAGCTGTTGTTACTATAACGATGTCCATACCACGTACTTTACTTACTTTATCGTAATCAATTTCAGGGAAAATTAATTGTTCTTTAACACCTAGTGTGTAGTTACCACGACCATCGAATGCTTTTTTAGAAACACCGTGGAAGTCACGTACACGTGGAAGTGCTACAGTTACTAATTTATCGAAGAATTCATACATTCTTTCTCCACGTAAAGTAACTTTAGCCCCGATAGGCATACCTTCACGAAGTCTGTAAGTAGCGATTGATTTTTTAGCTCTTGTTACTAATGGTTTTTGACCAGAAATTAAAGCTAATTCTGCTACTGCGTTGTCTAGGGCTTTAGAGTTTTGCACTGCATCACCTACACCCATGTTAATTACGATTTTTTCAATTTTTGGTACTTGCATTACACTGCTGTACTCAAATTTTGTCATTAATTCTTTTGTTATCTCAGATTTAAATTTATCTTCTAAACGAGCCATCTAAAATAGTGCCTCCTTTCTTCAACTATTATTATATTTCTTTTCCTGATTTTACAGCGATACGTACTTTCTTACCATCTTTTGTTTCGAAACGTACTCTTGTTGCTTTTCCAGTTTCAGGATCTTGTAACATTACGTTTGATACGTGAATTGCTGCTTCTTTTTCAACGATTCCACCTTGTGGAGCATCTTGAGAATTTTTAACGTGTTTTTTAATGATGTTAACACCTTCTACAACAACACGATCTTTTTTAGGTTGAGCTTCGATTACTGTACCAACTTTACCTTTGTCTTTACCAGTAATTACTACAACTTTATCACCTTTTTTAATGAACATTTCTTGTTAACCTCCTTCTTTACTGTACTTTTATTTATTATAATACTTCTGGAGCTAGTGATACGATTTTCATGTAGTTACCGTCTCTTAATTCACGAGCAACTGGTCCGAAAATACGTGTACCACGTGGGCTCTTATCATCACGGATAATTACACAAGCATTTTCATCAAATTTAATATATGAACCGTCGTTACGACGAGCTCCTGTTTTTGTACGAACGATTACGGCTTTAACTACTTCACCTTTTTTAACAACTCCACCTGGTGTTGCTTTTTTAACAGAACATACAATTACGTCACCAATGTTAGCAACTTTACGTCCTGAACCACCTAGAACTTTAATTGTTAAAACTTCTTTTGCTCCTGAGTTATCAGCCACTTTTAAGCGTGTTTCTTGTTGAATCATGCGCTTTTTGCCTCCTTCTTAGGGTTTATCCTAGTTTTATTAGATTATAACTGCTTCTTCTACTACTTCTACTAAACGGAAGTTTTTAGTTGCAGATAATGGACGAGTTTCCATTATTTTAACGATATCATTTAATTTAGCAACATTGTTTTCATCATGTGCTTTGAATTTTTTAGAATATTTTACACGTTTACCGTATAGAGGATGTTTTTTGTAAGTTTCTACTAAAACTGTGATTGTTTTATCCATTTTATCAGAAACTACTTTTCCAACGTAAACTTTTCTATCATTTCTCTCAGTCATGTTTGCCTCCTATTATTATTTATTCGCTAATTCTCTTTCGCGAATAACAGTTTTCATACGAGCGATTGATTTTCTAACTTGACTAATACGAGCTGTATTTTCTAATTGACCAGTTGCCAATTGGAAGCGTAAGTTGAAAAGCTCTTCTTTTAATTCTTTGATTTTTGCTTCTAACTCTTGTGAAGTTAATTCTCTAATCATTGATTTGAATTCATTTGTTTTCATTATGCTTCACCACCTGTTTCTTCACGTTTTACAAATTTACATTTAACAGGTAACTTGTGAGATGCAAGTCTTAGAGCTTCACGTGCAACTTCTTCACTTACTCCAGCAACTTCGAACATCACTCTACCTGGTTTAACGATTGCAACCCATCCTTCTACTGCACCTTTACCAGATCCCATACGTACTTCTAATGGTTTTTTAGTGTAAGGCATGTGAGGGAAGATCTTAATCCAAACTTTACCACCACGTTTCATATAACGAGTCATCGCTATACGAGCAGCTTCTATTTGACGAGAAGTAACTCTTGCTGCAGTAGTAGCTTGTAATCCATATTCACCGAAATCTACTACGTTTCCGCCTTTAGATTTACCTTTTGTTGATTGTCTGTGTTGACGACGATATTTAACACGTTTAGGCATTAACATAAATTAGTTACCTCCTTTTTCAGATTTTCTAGTTGGTAATACTTCACCACGGTTAATCCAAACTTTAACTCCAAGTTTACCATAAGTTGTATCTGCTTCTTCGTGAGCGTAGTCGATGTCTGCTCTTAATGTATGTAATGGCACTGAACCTTCTGAGTAGTGTTCTGCACGAGCGATATCTGCTCCACCAAGACGTCCTGATACTTGAGTTTTAATTCCTTTAGCTCCTGCTCTCATAGCTCTTTGGATAGCTTGTTTTTGAGCACGACGGAATGATACACGAGCTTCTAATTGACGAGCAATGTTTTCAGCTACTAATTTAGCGTCGATATCAACTTTTTTGATTTCAACTACATTAATGTGTACTCTTTTTCCAGTTAATTTGTTTAATTCTAATCTTAATTTATCGATCTCAGCACCACCTTTACCGATAACCATACCTGGTTTACCAGTGTGTACTGAAATGTTTACTTTCTTATCAAATCTTTCAATTTCTACTTTAGAAACTGAAGCGTCTTTTAATTGTTTACTGATGAACTCACGGATTTTGAAATCTTCGTGTAAGTTAGCAGCGAAATCTTTTTCCGCATACCATTTTGAATCCCAATCACGAATAACTCCAACACGTAAGCCTATTGGATGTACTTTTTGACCCACAGTTTGTAGCCTCCTTTAACTAGTTTAGCTTTTATAATTTCTTAATTTTTATTATTTGTTATCACTTAAAACGATAGTGATATGACTTGTTCTTTTGTTGATTGAACTTGCAGCACCTTTTGCTCTTGGACGGAATCTTTTAAGAGTTGGTCCTTCATTTGCAAATGCTTGTGATACTACTAAGTCTTCTACATTCATTCCATAGTTGTGTTCAGCGTTAGCAGCAGCTGATTTAATTACTTTAGCTACTGGTAAAGAAGCTGATTTAGTTGTGAATTCTAAAATTCCTAATGCTTCGCCCACTTTTTTCCCACGTACTAAGTCTAATACTAGTCTTACTTTACGAGGAGCAATGCGGACTGTCTTAGCCATTGCTTTTGACTCCATGAATGTGCCTCCTTGATTTTACTAATTTCTATAATTATCTTCTTGTTTTTCTGTCGTCTGCTACGTGACCTTTGTAAGTTCTTGTTGGTGCAAATTCACCTAATTTGTGTCCTACCATATCTTCAGTCACATATACAGGTACATGTTTTCTTCCGTCATATACTGCAAAAGTAAGTCCTATGAATGTTGGGAAGATTGTTGAACGACGAGACCAAGTTTTAATTACTTGTTTCTTTTCTTGTTCGTTCATTTTTTCAACTTTTGCTAATAAGTGGTGATCAGCGAATGGTCCTTTTTTTAAACTACGAGCCATTGTGTTATCTCCTTTCCGATACTTTGCATACTTAAGGTTTTGGTAAAGAGCACTTGCTCCTCACCAACTGACCTTTGATTAATTTTATTATTTAGTTCTAGCACGTACGATAAATTTGTTTGAACGAGCTTTTTTAGAACGAGTTTTCTTACCAAGAGTAGGTTTACCCCATGGTGACATTGGTGATTTACGTCCGATTGAAGTACGTCCTTCACCACCACCGTGTGGGTGATCGTTCGGGTTCATAACAGATCCACGTACAGTTGGTCTTTTACCTAACCAACGAGTTCTACCGGCTTTACCGATATTTACTAGTCCGTGTTGTTCGTTACCAACTTCACCGATTGTAGCACGGCAAGTTGCTAAGATCATTCTTACTTCTCCTGATTTAAGACGTACTAATACGTATTTACCTTCTTTACCAAGTACTTGAGCACTTGCTCCAGCAGAACGTACTAATTGTCCACCTTTACCAGGTTTAAGTTCGATGTTGTGAATTAATGTCCCTACAGGGATGTTTGCTAGTGGTAATGCATTACCAACTTTAATATCAGCAGTTTCACCAGATACTAAGATTTGTCCTACTTGTAATTCTTTAGGAGCGATGATGTATCTTTTTTCTCCATCTACATAGTGTAATAGAGCGATGTTCGCTGAACGGTTTGGATCGTACTCGATTGTAGCAACTTTTGCTGGTACGTTGTCTTTATTTCTCTTGAAGTCAATAATACGGTATTGTTTTTTGTGTCCTCCACCGTGGTGACGAACTGTAATTTTACCTTGGTTATTTCTTCCCGCTTTTTTCGGTAGCGGCGCTAATAATGACTTTTCTGGTTTGTTAGTTGTAATTTCTGCGAAATCTAATGATGTCATGTTACGACGACCGTTAGTTATAGCTTTATATACTTTAATTGCCATTTGTCATTTTTCCTCCTTAGTGGTTTTTGTTATTCTTAAGCGAATAATCCTTCGATTGTTTGTCCTTCTGCTAACTTAACGATTGCTTTTCTACGTTTGTTAGTGTATCCACCGTATCTTCCAACACGACGGAATTTTGGTTTGTAGTTCATTACGTTTACTTTCTCAACTTTAACTCCGAAGATTTCTTCGATAGCTTGTTTAATTTGAGTTTTGTGAGCGCGTGTGTCTACTAGGAAAGTGTATTTATTTTCTTGCATTAATAAATAACTTTTTTCAGTTAGTACTGGGCGTTTGATAATATCGCGTGCTTCCATTATGCTAATACCTCCCCAACTTTTTCTACTGCATCTTTAGTGAATACAACTTTGTTGCTTCCTAAGATATCTAATACGTTAAGACCAGTTGTTTCTACGAATTCAACTCCTGGAATATTTCTTCCTGATAAAACAGTATTTTCTTCTAGTTCAGTAACTACGAATAATACTTTTTTCTCTAGGCTAAGGTTTGATAACATTTCTTTAAAGTTTTTAGTTTTAATTGTATCAAATGATAAACTTTCTAATGCAAATACTTCGTTAGCTGCTACTTTAGAAGATAAAGCAGAACGTAATGCTAAACGACGCATTTTACGAGGCATTTTGAAGCTGTAGCTACGTGGTGTAGGTCCGAATACAATTCCACCTCCACGCCATTGTGGTGAACGGATAGATCCTTGACGAGCACGACCTGTTCCTTTTTGACGCCATGGTTTGCGACCACCACCTGAAACTTCAGAACGTCCTTTTGTTTTGTGTGTACCTTGACGAAGTGATGCTCTTTGTAAAGTTACAGCTTGGAATAAAACGTGTTGATTTGGTTCAATTCCGAATACTGCTTCATTAGCTTCAACTGCACCAACTTTAGTACCGTCTTGTTTAAATAAATCTAATTGTGGCATTATCTAATTTCCTCCTTCCGTATATTTTCCGATTATTTACCAGATTTAACTGCTGATTGGATTTTTACGAAGCTTTTCTTAGATCCTGGAATACATCCTTTAACTAGGATTAATCCATTTTCTACATCTACGCTTACGATTTCTAAGTTTTGAGTAGTAACTGTAACTCCACCCATTTGACCTGGTAATGCTTTACCTTTGAATACACGGTTAGGTGCTACAGGTCCCATTGACCCAGGACGACGGTGGTAACGAGAACCGTGAGCCATTGGTCCGCGGCTTTGTCCATGACGCTTGATTGCCCCTTGGAATCCTTTACCTTTACTTACTCCTGTTACGTCAACTAAGTCCCCTGCTGCAAAAATATCAACTTGGACTTCTTGACCTACTTCATAATTAGCAACTTCTGCATCTCTGATTTCGCGTACGAAACGTTTTGGAGCAGTGTTAGCTTTATCTGCGTGACCTTGTTCAGGTTTGTTCGCAACTTTTACTAAACGGTCTTTACGTTCTTTATCGTAAGGACGTTTATCGTCGAATCCTAATTGGATTGCGTTGTATCCTTCAACTTCTTCTGTTTTCTTTTGTAATACGACGTTACCTTTCGCTTCAACTACTGTTACTGGGATTAATTCTCCATTTTCAGCGAAGATTTGAGTCATACCTACTTTTCTTCCTAAGATACCTTTGGTCATCGAAAGTCACCTCCTATAATTATAATTTTAATTCGATGTCAACACCTGATGGTAAGTTTAAGCTGATTAAAGCGTCAACTGTTTTTTGTGTTGGTTCAATAATATCGATTAGGCGTTTGTGTGTACGTTGTTCGAATTGTTCACGGCTATCTTTGTAAATGTGAACTGAACGTAAAATTGTGTATACTGCTTTTTCTGTTGGTAATGGAATTGGTCCAGAAACTTTTGCTCCAGAACGTTTTGCAGTTTCAACAATTTTCTCTGCACTTTGATCTACTAATCTGTGATCATATCCTTTAAGACGAATACGAATTTTTTGTTTTGCCATCATTTCTCCTCCTATACATTTATTCGCCGCTATCTAGTAGCGACTTCTCCACGAAAGTTCTCCAGCACGCCATGCCATGGCAAAGCGGCCGGGCGTGTCAGTAACCTTTCGCTTCAACGCAAGTCTTTTTCAAGACCAACATTAATTATTATACATGGTAAAAGCATATATTGCAAGTGTTTTGTCGAAAAAAATTTAAAAAATTTTATGAATATGTTTTCTTTTTTTTAGGGCTATTTTCTTTATCCAATATGGACTATATTATATAGAAGAAAAAAATTATTTTTCTCTTTAAAAAATAAAAGAACTCAGAGTTTTTACACCCTAAGTTCTTTTAAAATCTTATTTTATTTTAACGGTAAAATATTATATTGAATTTCTAGATCAGATGATAATAAATGAGATACTTTACAACGTAATTTAATATTATCTAGTACACCTTGTCTATCTCCTGCTGCTAGTTGTTCTTCTGTTCTATCTACATGAACATTAGCTACAATTTTTTTATTATCGTAATCTACAACCAATTCAGTTTCAATTACTAAATCTACTAATTCGTATGCTCTGAAGAAATATCCTTTTGCACACATACTAACACATCCATTGTATGCTGTAGCAAATAGATCCATCGGACCATCTTTACTTTCTTCTATAAACATTTTATATTCTCCACCAAGTGGTGTTGTTGCATATGAAGTAAAACCTTCTTTAATTTTTAAATTAGACGTATACATAACTGTCTCCCTGTGTATATTTGATTTTAAGATTACTCTTAATAATCTTATTATACTCCGCTAAATAGTTTTTGTATACTAATCCCTCTCAACAATTGACTTTATTGTTTGAACAAGATCCACATCCTTGTATTTATAATTTACACCTGAAAAATCCATGTACTTTGTTATATCATTCGTTTGAACTATAAGTGTCGCGCCTGATGATGCAGCTCCTAACGCCCCCGGACGCGAATCTTCTATAGCTATCGTATTTTTTATATCAGCACCTAACTTTTCTGCAGCCAACAAATAAATATCTGGAGCAGGTTTAGGATTAACTACATCTTCCTTAGTAGCAATAGCAGAAATATATTTATCAAAACCTTTTCTTTGAAGCCCAGTTTCAATATGTTCTCTTTTCCCGTTTGAAGCTACAGCCATCTTAATACCTTTATCATGAAGGTACTCCATCACTTCAGCAATACCCGGCAATACTGGAGCATTATGATAATTATCCAATATACGTTTTGTTATTTCTTCTTCGAATTTATCATACTCCTCACTAGGCATACCATACTTTTGGTTATAATACCTTTTACTAGTTTCTTCATTTGTTCCAGAAACATTTTGTATATAATCCATTTTATCAAGTTTTTGACCTAATACTTCCTCTGTTAAATCACGCATATTTTCATAATATACCTTTTCTGTATCTACTATTGTTCCATCAAAATCAAAAATTACCGCTTCTAATTTATCCACTACAAATCTCCTTTTTATCATCTATACATATACTTACTATTTTATAATGTAACCAAAAAAAATCAAAATAATATGGACTCAAAACAAAAGAGTAGCTAGAAAGCATCAACATCTTCAATATCAACACTATCAAACTACTCTTTATTAATCTTTTTATTACTTCTAAGAAATATATTTAAAAACTACATAAATCTAGCACTTTCACTTTGTTTATTCAAATCTAACCAATTTTTCCGCTCTTAACCTTACTGTAGGTCTCCCATCTTTTTCTTTTTTTCCTATCGCTATAAGCATTACTGGAATCAAATTCTCTTCTAGTTCAAATAATTCTGCTACTCGCTCTCTTATGAAGCCACCTATAATATTAGTGTCATAACCTTTAGCTCGGGCAATATTTGCAAACTGCATAGTCCAAAGCCCACAATCAAAATATACACCTTCTCTATTCTTATCAAGCGGTAAACTTTCTAACTGAGGACCCATCCCTTCCTCAAAACCATCTTTAACTTCTTTTGTCATGTAGCCTTTTTCTACAGCTTCTCCATATATTTCATCAAACTTGCTATAATAATTCAAATCACCTAATACGATAATCATTGCTGCAGAAGTATCATTTTGAATTTTATTAAAATTAGCACTACCTAATTTCTCTTTACCCTCTTGTGTATCCACAACAATATATCTCCAAGGTTGCAAATTGCAAGATGAAGGAGCTGTATTCGCTTCATCTAACATCTCTATAATTTCTTCACGCTTCATTTTACTACTCGGATCAAAATACTTAACCGATTTTCTTCCTTTTATTACATCAAAAAACTCTGGACTTTTCTTACCTAATAGTGTATTAAAAAAGTTTCTCACTTATCTTCTCCTTCTATAAATCTATTTTATATATTCTCTCCGTAAAATCACCTTCTGACCTTAAACAACTTGTAAATTATACTATACTTGATAATTTCTATCAACTAATACAGCTTATAATATAAAAATTAAACAAGTAGCTAATATTATTCCAATCAGCTACTTGCTTTAAACAATAATTTTATATCGTAATAACAATGCGTTCCTTTTACACATTATCAAATTTTCTATTATAAAATTTATCATAATTCTCTATTTCCCTAATAATACATCCACAATCATCTTTGGTTTAGTAACCATAAGAAGATGATCTGACTCCTCTATTTGTGTATAATTCATCCCTACCAATTTAAAGTAAGAAAAAACTATAAGTTTATTAAATACATTCCTACTTCTTTTCAATAGTTGTAAATTATCTACCCCCGCATATAAAGATAAATAATCATACTCTATCTGCGAGTTCGGTCTTACCATATATTCACTACCTTCTTTTCTAAGTTTTCTTAGGATTAACTCCACTAAAAACTCATCTTGCCTCTCTTCTACACTAAGTGTCTTTGATAGATATTCTTCTTTACTAGTGAACTTTATCTCTGGTTCAAAATATGTTTTTAACACCGATTCAGGAGGTATAGGTTCTAAGCCCTCGATGATAATTAGATTAACACCATCAAGGTACTCACTAAAAATCTCTAAACCGTTAAGTAAAACGACCGTACCATAAGAAGCAGTTACTATATAACCTCCTCTTCTTACATTCGTCATTTTATTTAATAGTACCTTCTCAATTTCCTTTTTTGATATAGATTTAAAACTCTCTTCGGTAAATTCAATAAAATCAAAGGTTTGGTCTGGTATATTTTCTAAGACTCTCGCCCAAATATATCTATCCCAACCTAGTGGATTAATAAATAAGATATCCGTCACTCTAATCATCCTTTCAAATATCTACACTAAAATCCTAATTCATTACCAAAATCCTCTAATTTATTTACAAGTATCGCCCCCTCTTTAATGTACTCATTCATCGCATAACTCATCTTATCGCCAAATTTCCCCGGTAGGCAGAATACATCAGAACCTATATCCAAGGCGAAATCTATCGTTCTTTGCGTTCCGCTTCTCTTCGCTGCTTCCGTCACTAAAAGTGCACATGACAATCCAGCGACAATCCTATTTCTTTCTAAAAACTTATATTTTCTAATAGGAGAAGTTGGGAAATACTCAGATATAATAAGATGGTTTCTTTCTAACTCTTTATAGAGTTTATAACTTTGTTCTGGATAAATAATATTGTGCCCATGAGCTATTACACCTATAGTGTATCCTTTACTATTTATAGCTCCCTCATGAGCAAGACTATCAACCCCAGTCGCAAGACCACTTACTATTACAAAGTTATTCATCGTTAAATATGGCACTATACTATTGAGAGCATCATTAGAATATGATGTGTTATTTCTGCTTCCTACTATAGAAATCTTTCTTCTAAAAAGCAATATATCTTTATTACCTCTATAAAATATAACAAATGGATAATCATAAACCCTAAATAATTCCTTCGGATAATACACATCATCACAAAACATATATTTCACATTATAAAATTCAAAATAACTCTCAAAATCAAAGTCCATATTATTATGAAGCTTAGTATAAATCTCTTCAGCATTATCTCCAAAATATATAGCTAGCTCCGGTATAGATAATTTCAAAATCTTTTCTATACTATTTAAATCTTTAAATACCCTGTGCATCTTTAAAGTCGTAACTTTCTCTATAGCTATTAAAGAAAGCAACACTCTTTTTTGTTCATCTGTAAAACTTTCAATATACTCCCCCATAATTTTATCCTCTTATTTGACATTTTCAACTAATAGAGCATAATACTCTTTAAATACTTTTAAGAAAATTTCCCCTTGTTGAACATTATTAATATAAATACTATCTTTAAATTCTATAATATTGCTCATTATTCTTATAAGTTCCGAGTAACTTTTACCTTCATTATAGAACCTATACATCAAACCTTGCCAGTAAATAAGCGGTGTTCTTATAAGGACTTGCTCCAGCATATTAACACCTATAATTTCTGGTATGTTATTCAGCTCAATATGCTGATTATAAAACATACTCAAAACTTTATTTTTTACTGTCTTATCATATTTAATTTGTTCATATACATAATTTTCAACATCAGATGGATATATTTTTGACGTTAAGTCTTTATCTAATAGTTTCAAGTCCAGCGGTACATCAAACTCATCAATACTTAATGCAGTCTTTATACAAACAGCATTTCTTTTCTTCAAATTATGAGCCCAAATTTGATAAAACTCAAATTTTTTATTTATATTATCCCAGCCATAAAAGAATACCTTACCTTGATAATAATTCAAAAAATTATCCACAAATGGCGCATACCTAATATAGCTTATACCATCATAACTCTTTAACTCTTTTATGAATTTGTTTGTGTCTATTAACCAAATTAATTTTAATCCTGCCTTCATATACCCTTTAGTTCTAGCTTTGATAAGTTCAAAAGGAATAACCGACCTTTGATACTCAAAAGCAATACTATTATCTTTAATAAAAACATCTGCTATTTGAATATCATTTTTTTCTCCTGTTTTAAAAATATGTTCGACTTCTACATTACGATATTTCTTTCTAAAATGCTCATAAAGATCCTTCTTCGCCTCTAAATGCTCACTGCTTTCTTTCTTATATGTTTCAAACTCACAAGAGCAGTTTTTAGCATGTGCAAAATGCGATTGAATCTTTACTCCTTTTTTGAATATAACCTTGCCCCCACATATCGGACAATGATACTCCTTATTTTTTTCTATATCATTATCCAACGCATTAAAAACTTCATCCTCACTATCGTATGCTACGTACATAATATTTCTCCTTTTTTGTACTACACTACCAAACTACTAACGCCCACTATTCAATTGTCAAATCACTTTATATATCTATATTTTCGATAAATGAATCCATCAATTTCTATCTCCACAAAATTCGTAAGATCCACTCCAAAAATTTCTTCCACCTCATTATCACTATCCACTAAATATATTCTTCCATCTCTTTCACAAAGATAATAATTAGTTTGACGAATACTAGCCTCTCTCATAAGATATGTATCTTCTTCATTTAACGAAAAATCAAGACACTTCTTGTACCATGGACTCTTTGCATGTTTTTTAACCTCAACAACATGATCATATTTTGTAGTATTCATATCATAACCCTCCTCTTTTATTATTTCCCCTTACTAAATACTCTACTTTTTACAAACTAAAAGTTCCAAATCTATCGTAATTTCTTTCAGTTTGTTAATATCATCTGCTGCAATAACTTTTGAAAATGTTAAAGGGGTCATCTTAAGAAAATTCTGCGCTTGTTCCTTAGTCAGCTTAAATGTATCGCTCACAGTAATTCTATCCACGACTGTACAATTATCCTCAATTAACTTCACGGTATCACTATTAGTATATTCCTTACCGCCAATCAACTCTCTAATCTCTCTAAGGTAGTTTGCGTTCGGAATAATTTTTATCAAGTATCCATTATCACCTAACACTCTGAAGAACTCCTCATAATTAGCTGGCGTTAATATGTTAAGAATACACGAGACACTACCATCTTTAAAAGGTAGATTAGCTAAGTTAGCCACCATATAAGGGTTTAATTTGTCTTCTTTAACAGCAAGCTCTATCGCATCCTTACTATTATCCAAACCGTAAAAATATTTCTCAGGAAATACTGTTTTTAATTCCTTGATGTAATATCCTTCCCCACATCCTATATCTAGCACAATATCTTTAGCATATTTTCCTACTAAATTTTGAATGTTTTTTAATACATTTGTATAAAAACCGTTACTAAAAACCTCATTACGAGCCATAAATAGCTCTTCACTGTATTTTGTCGGTTTGTAGTTATTAATCAAATGAATATATCCTTTTTTAGAAAAATCATAGCGGTGGTTATCATCACAAACTAAACTAATATTTTCTATATATGATTCGGATAAACACTTAGGACACAAGTATATTTTCTTCCGATTAAACTTCTTTATTACATTTTCTATTTTCATTAGAACTCCTCTATACTTTCTATGATTATTGTATCAAATTTTTTAAAATAATGATAGCGAAAAACAGTTGAAAAATTAGAAATTTTCGCCTTTTTTAGATTTCTTCTTTAGTTTATTTTTAATAAGTAACTATTTATTTTATTACTATATATTAAAACAAAAATGACGACACAATTCTTTGGAATATTTTTATCGTCATTATATTTATATATTATTATCTTTAATTATTTTATATTTATATTTTAAAAAAATTTAAATTTATAAATATATTGAATGTTTATTTCTTTTTCTTCTCTCTAAGTTCTTTAAAGAAGCTCTTCATAAGCATAGAGCACTCTTCTTCAAGCACCCCAGAGATGACCTTAGCCTGATGATTAAATTTATTCTCACCCACTAAATCAATACAACTACCACAACAACCGTACTTAGGGTCACTCGCTCCATAAATAACATTTTCGACTCTAGCTTGAACAATTGCCCCACTACACATAACACAAGGTTCAACAGTAGTATATAAATAACTATTATCAAGCCTCCAAAAACCTTGCTTCTCACAGCCTTCTTTTATAACTAGCATTTCCGCATGATTCAATGCCTGTTGATTTTCTTCACGAGTATTATGAGCCTTCGCAACGACCTTATCATCAATAACCAACACAGCTCCAATAGGTACTTCACCTTTAGCGTAAGCTCTCCGCGCTTCTTCTAGCGCCATCTCCATATAATAAGAATGATCTTTCACACCACTACATCCTTCCGCAAATATTATGTTCATTTTATTATATCATATTTAGAAATCGTTGGAGGTAAAAAAGAGATAGTATAGAAATTGTTTTATCCCTTGAATTTAAAAAAGTCAGCTTCTCTATAATTCGACTTTCTAATATCAATACAAATTTTATCTATACCATCTCTTCCTAGACATAATTATTATAAATTAATCTACAATGTATCATTAAATGCTAATTTTACTACCACCAAATAAATGTCTTTTTACATAATTCCACATAGACTCTTTTCCCACTTTTACATTTGCAGCACCAACCATTCCGTATGCAAGTTTTTCATCTCCACTTTGTACATCTACTTTCACTTCATAGACAGTAATATTTTGTTCTTTATTAGAATCCTTAACTTGTGTTGTAAAAGTAGTTGGTAATTCTGAAATCTCTTGAACTTTCCCTTTAACAATACTTTTATCCTCATTATCAAACTGAATAGTAATTTGTTTATCTTTTTTCATACTTTTAATATCCTTCGGTTGAATATATAAGATAACCTTATTTTTGCTTTCTTCTTGAAGGATACTTACTAGTGGTTGTGATAATTCTACCCCATTGCCTTTTGTTAGATTTTTTTCTAATCTTATTCTTCCTTTATGAACAGCCTTTATTTCTAAATCATTCATTAACACTTTATTACCATTAACCTCACTAATTTTCAGCTTTAATGCGTCATCTACTTCAGTAAGTTTTGAACTTATACTACTTAATGTAGTAGTTTTTAAATTTTCTACTTTTGCATTTCCCTGAGTCGCTATATCACTTGCCGTTGCATTAATTTCGCTATTTCTTTTATTAATATTTTTATAGGATACATCTATTGTTTTTTGTAATTTTGATAAATCGCTTTGTCCTTGCGATATTTGTTCTTTTAATCTCAATTTCATCTGAGAATCTTGCTCATTATTATATAATTCGATAATCTTATTTATTTTTTCAACTAACACTTCTTTTTCCACTTCTAAATTATCCACTGCTGAAGTATCGTTCTTTCCTCTCAGTGCCGAATTCGCTTGAACATTATTTTCTGTTTGAAGTGTATTTATACTTTGAATATAATTATTATACTCATCAATATAACTTACCGGATCATCTGAATTTAGTTTATTTACCCCACTACTAATACTATCATGTAATCTTTGTAGTTGTTGTTTTTTCTTCTCTAAATTCTCTTTAGTCTCATTAAGTAGTTTTGAATTTACTTCTTTTTCTATATTTTTCAGTTTTAATATTTTATCACCTTCTTCAACTGTATCTCCATCTTTCTTATAAACTTCTTCTATTTCGGCTTTTGACGTAGCTTTTAAAGTTATAATATCTTTAGAAGGTTCTACACTTGCATTAGCATCTACACTAATATCAACCTTAAAAAATGTTATAAATAATACTAATATAACTAATACTCCTACTAATATCATAAGAAGTTTCTTTATAAATACTGGTGGCTTTTTATTTAGGAGAACATTACTATCTTCTAATTGTTTTAAACTATATAATTTTTTCATTCCATTTTTATTTACCATAGTAGTTTCTCCTATATCATTTGATTCTTCCATAGCTCATAATACTCGCCCTCATTACAAATCAGTTCTTCATGTTTACCTGTTTCTACAATTTTTTTATCTTTTAATACAAATATTTGATCTGCATGTTTTATCGTACTTAACCTATGGGCTATCATTATTATTGTTGGCTTTTCATCTTTAAATCCTGTTTCAAAATCTATTGTTTTTAATCTTTTTATAATCTTTTGTTCTGTAATAGAATCTAATGCACTAGTTGCCTCATCTAAAATTAAAATACTAGGTTTTTTCAGTAGTGCTTTGGCAATAGAAAGGCGTTGCAGCTGACCTCCGCTTAAATTTTTCCCATTTTCTTCTAGTACAGTTTCATACTTCTGAGGTAGACTCTCAATAAATTCATGTATTTCCGCATATTCACAAGCTTTTACCACATCCTCTATACTCTCTACAAAATCAATACCGTATAAAAGATTCTCTAGTATAGTTCCACTGAAAAAGAAGGTATCTTGTGTAACATATGATATTCGAGAGCGTAAATATTCATCTTTTATTGCTTCTATTCTATGACTATCTATTTTTATCTCTCCTTCGTCTGGTTGATAAAATCTCACCAATAATTTCGCAAGTGTAGATTTCCCACTACCACTTTCTCCTACAAAGGCAATGTGTTGCCCTGGATAAAATTTTATATTTATATTTTCCAAAACATTTCCACGATTTCCATATCCAAAACTAACATCTTTCATTTCAGAATGAACACAATACAATGGATAATGTGGCACTGTACATTTATAACTATTAGTTCCAGATTGCGCTTCACTCTCACTCTTGAGTTCTAATATTTCTCCTAGTCTTTTTGTCGCTATTGTAGCTGACTGTATTTTAGGTTGTAATTCTATGAAACGTTCTATAGGTCCTAAAAAATATATTACTAATGCGTTAAATGTTAGTAAATCTCCTAATGTCATTTCTCCTCTTATAACATAAGTCGAACCTATCCATAGAATAAATAAACTTACTGCTAAATCTAAGAAACCTTTTATAGAACTTTGAGCATTCGTGTACATACCAAGCTTAAATATTTTCTTCATTAGTTTTATAAAATAACTTTCTGCTTTAACAAAAATTTCATCTTCAGCTTGATATGTTCGTATTGTTTGAATACCACTTATCGATTCAACTAAATATGAATTTAACTTCGCATTTGATTCCATTTGTTCTTCATTATATCTGTTATATGGTTTAGAAAAAGCATAAGCTAAAGATATGTATATCGGAATAGTCAGTAACGTTATTAAAAATAAAGTAGAATTTTGAATATATAGAATTATACTTCCTACTATTATCATTACTATATCTATTAGAGATGTTACTGCCGCCGATGCTATCGCGTCTCTTATTTTACTCGCATCCATAAAACGAGATAAAATCTCTCCTACTTTTCTTGTTTCAAAGAAATTCATAGGCAGACTTAGCACATGTTTATAATAACCCAACATCAAGCTAATGTCTGTACGCATTCCAAAATATAGTATCAAATGATTTCTAGCAAATGTTAAAACATTTTGTAATACATACATAAATAATATCCCAAGCGATATAGTATGTAAACTGGTTAAAAGTTGATTTGGTACTATATCATCAACCAAAAATTTAAAATAAAACGTTCCTAAAAAACCAAATAGGTTTAAAAATAAAGACGCTATAAATATGGCGATAATAAGATTTTTATTCGGCTTCAGCACACTCAACATCATCGGTAGGAATTTTATGCTTTCATCACCTTTTTTAAAGTATTTATTCTTTTCTATTAATACCAATACCCCTGTCCAATATTGACAAAATTCCTCTATTTTTTCTGTTCTACGTCCTTTAGCAGGATCCACAACAGTAACTATATTATTTCTCACTTCTTCTATTATAACAAAATGAGCAAATCCGTCTTTTGTTATTACATGTGCTATTGATGGAGTAGGTATTTCGTTTAAAGCCGAAGGATCTTCGGCACGAACACCCCGAGCATTAAACCCTAGCTTCTCAGCTATTTTCATAAGCCCTGCAATATTCGTGCCCTGAAGATCTGTCCCCCCGTACTCACGCAATCTTGTCACAGATACGCTATAACCATAATAATTAGAAATCATAGCCATACAAACTGGTCCACAGTCTTTTGGATCTGTTTGTTTTATAAATTTTATTCTTTTTCTCATTATATGCTCCTTAAATTAAGAAATATTAATATTATGTTTTCCCTCCACTATTTCCTTTTTCTTTACCCAAAAATACTCTAAAAAATCCATAAAATATCCTCCACCATTTATTGTTTCTACTTCAATTTTTGTTAATTTTAAAAACTTACTATTTTTCTTATTTTGTTTAATATTATTTTTATCTGTTTTCATGATAATTCTCCTTATCTTACACCTGATGTTCTAGGCAAAATTTTAACTTTATTAACTTCTACACTACTTTTAGTACTTTGAATTTTTTCTATATTATTATTGATATATATTGATTCTTTATTATTTTCTTTTCTATTAATATTAGAGTTTTTCACTTCTCTCTTATCTATGCTTTTAGTATCTTCTTTAAAAAATCTATCATATAAACCCTTAGCTGTTATCCCAATTCCTGCCCAACCATTTACTACTTTACCTTCTTTTACATATAATACAGCTGGTACTCCAGGGATTTTTAATTTTGAAAGAAAAACTTTAGCATCTTTATCTAAATCCGGACTTTCTATATCATAATAATTTAGCTTATTTCCATATAAAATATTAAATTCTCTCAATATTGGAGAAAATTTTCTACAGTGTGGGCAAGTTTTTCTTCCGAGATATAGTACAAATGTCTCTTTATTTTCAAATTTAGAGTAAATCTCTTTCATATTTAACTTATTAAATCTATCCACATTTTGAAGATATTCATCTTCTGTAACTCCCTTTTCTTCTATCTTATTATTAACCACTGTATCATTCGCATGAATAGTTGAAGTATTAGAAAATATAGCTGATACAACCATAATTGACATTAATATTTTATTCATTTTTTTATCACCTCATGTATATTATTATAAGTACTCTCTTGATAAGCATCTAATTATCAACATTATACTATTTATATTTATTATACACTGTTCTATTTTCTAAAAATCAAATTTTACCTAAACTGATATTTTCTATACCTAAAACTGATTTTTTATTGATTATCCATGTAAATAATGATAAAATTTTACTTATAATTATAAAGGAGAAAAAACATGGAAAATCATTATGTACTTTTAGGTGAACGTATTATTAAAATACTATTATTATCAATCCCTATATTATATATATTAGAAAACCAATTTTCTCTAAAATTCAACAACAAATCATATATACTGTTCATTACAATATTTTCTTCAATCTATCTGGCATCTTTCTCTATCCTGGGATACTTTATTATAATATTTGCCGCAATACCAATTACGTTTGCATTTATATATAACAAGATGCGTGTACGTATTTTCAATATTTTAATAATCATTTTATATATCACAGTTTTAATAAAAATCTCTGAGATGGTAACAGGACTTTTATACATATTTATACATATTAAACCAGAACTTATCAACTTCGTAGATCTACTTGTATACTGTATTTTAACTGTGATTATCACTAAAAAAGTAAAAATAAATTTAGATATGATATTTATAAAAGAATATAGAAAAATTCATATATTTCTACTATCAATAATAATATTTATACTTATATTCTATAATTACTTGAGTATATATTCTCTATTAGGAAAAGAAGATATTCCGTTATATTATATGTCTATTATAACCATTTCAGTATTTTTTATATTATTTTCTTCAATCACATATAATCTAGTAAAAAATACTAAAATTAAGTCGGAAGTCAAAAGCGAAAATCAGAAACTTGAACAGCAAAAGAAGTATATTTTAGCACTAGAGAAAAACAATAATGAAATTAGGAAATTCAAACATGATTTCAATAATATCATTTTAGGATTAGATGGCTACATCAATAACGATGACTTTAATAAAGAAAAACTAAAAAAATACTTTAACAGCACGATTATGAACTTCAACAATAATATAGAACTCAATAATATCGTTATAGCCAAACTAGACTCGATAAAAGTAAGTTCACTTAAAAGTCTAATTACAAACAAAGTATTAGTAGCACAAAATAATAACATTGATATTGATATCAATATTCAAGGTAAGATAAATGACTTTTACACAGATGAAATGCAACTAAGTAGAGTTTTAGGTATTCTATTAGACAATGCTATAGAAGCATCCCTTGAACTTACTCACGATAAAAAAATCGAGATGAATATTATTCAAATCGATAAAACTACTGATATCCAAATATCTAATACCTTTAATAACACTGGAACACCTATAGCAGATTTTAACAAAGAAGGATTCTCAACAAAAGACACTAATAGAGGATTAGGTCTAAGTTCCGCTCATGAAATTGCCAATAAACTAAATATGCTGTTGAATACTGAAATAGATGGGAATACTTTTGTACAAATATTAACTATCGAAGGAGAAATGTATGAAAATCTTAATATGTGAAGATAACAAAATAATGCTCGATATTATACATAAAACTGTTGCAAACTACACTATGATTCATGATTGGAATAACGTTACTATATTCCCAACTAATAATGCAACAGAAACATTAGAGATCATTAATAGCAAAAAAATAGATTTCTTTTTCCTTGATATTGATCTTGGAAATAATGAAATCAATGGTATTGAGTTAGGTAGAAAAATTCGTGATATAGATCCTTTTGCTAAGCTTATCTACATTACATCTCATGATAATATGCAAAACATTATCCTACAAAAAATGATTTCACCTTTTGCATATATCTTAAAAAACAAGGTCAGTTTAGAAAAAGAAATATGCTCCGTTTTAGAATCTGTTTATAGTCAATATAAAAAAGAAATAGTCACAAATCCAAATACTAACAAAATACCCATAAAAGTGGGTACAAGACAATTATTTTTCCATATAGATGACATACTGTACTTCGAAACTTTCGGAAATCACAAAATATCAATCGTATTAAAAGATAACAAAAACTACTCGTTCTATGGAAAACTATCAGAAATTGCACAACTTAATAAAAAACTTATATACTGTCATAAATCATACATCATGAATATAGACAACTTATTAGAAATAGAAAAAGATAAACTAGTATTTACAAATAATGTCGAATTACTATTATCAGAAAACACAATACGAAAAATCAAAAAAACTATTAAAGAAAACTCCAATAATTAAAAATAAAACATGGCGACGATATAATGATACAAATTATATCGTCGCCATGCTTTTTAGTTTTATTTAGTTAACGTTTTATATTCAATAATATTCTTTGTAGCAATAATAGCTAACACACCTAAACTTAGCATAAATAATTTTAAATTAGCTTCTGCAAAATTTTGATTAATATATGCAAAAAGCAATATTACTACTAATGTGCTTGTATTTCCTATTATTTTCGATTTTACACGATGTGTAGCAGGAAGTTTCCTAACCAAAGCAAACACCTGAACAAATACTGTCATTACAAATATTGCTAGTAACGTAAGAATAATACCTGGGTTAACCTCTGTAAAACCGAATGTTAAGAAGTATATAAGTATAAAGAATACCACAAATCTTAAAGATAATTCTATAATATTCTTCATAATCTCTACCAGGCAAATGCTCCAGCACAAAGAAGTGGTGAATAATGTGCTGCAATAAGCCCGCCTGCTACTCCTCCAACAACATACCCTGCACCTGTCCATGCTACACTACAAAGAGCTGTGCCACCCCAATTGAATCCACCTGCCACGTTAACTAATTGTTCTTTATTTAATTCTGTATATTTCATAATATAATTCTCCTTTATTTATATTGAATACCTAATACTCCGATTGCACACAGTCCTGCTGCTCCTGCTAACGTTCCTGGTAATCCATATATAGATAGTAATGCCAGCTCTTCAGCTCCTGTTGCTATAGCAGCCCCACAACTAGCTAGGGCAAATCCCAACTTATCTCCACCACCATCAATATTGTGCAACTCTACCTTATTAAGTTCTTTAAATTTAATCATTATAATTCCCTCCTGTAGGATAAATTTTGTACTCAACGTTGTTTACATTCTTATTGTATCAAAGATTTGTTAGTTTAGTTCATTTATTACCTAAAATGATATTTTCTATACCTAAAATAAAATAATAAAAAACTCGAAAATTCCAATCTTAATTAAGTTGGTTTTCTCGAGTTTTTCTTAATGTGTTTTTATTTTATTCTTTAACTCTCCTAATTATTAGTCCAAAAATATATTTCCACTAGGACATCTGCTATGAACAGGAATGTCAACACACCTAATACTATAGCGTGCTGTCTTTTTTCTTATAGAATAAATAGCAGATAGATTATTATTCCGTTCTTAGCGCTTCTACTGGATTTTTCTTCGCAGCTATTCTCGATGGAATAATACTTGCGATAAGCGTTAGTACTAAACTAAGAGCTATTAACCCTATTGAGGCTTGAGCATTTAATGACGCTGTGAAACTCTCCACTTCTAATCCCTTAGCAACTGCTCTACTAATAGGAATAGATAGAAGCATAGTCACCACTACACCTACAGTTCCTGAAATAAATCCGATTAATCCTGCTTCTGCGATAAAGATTCTTGTAATATCTTTTTTGCGAGCACCGATTGCACGAAGAATACCAATTTCCTTCGTTCTTTCTACTACAGATACATACGTTAGTATCCCTATCATAATAGATGATACAATTAATGAAATTCCCGCAAATGCCGATAGGATTAACGAAATTGTATTAATCATCTGTGACATAATTGTTGTCATCTGCTTCGCCATATCCGCATATGTAATACTATATTTATGATAATCTGAGCTGTCTGAACCATATTTGTCAGCCACTTTTTTATTAAAATTATTAATAACCTCAGCTATTTTATCACGATCATTGAAAGATTTTGGATAAAGCATAATTGCGCTTGGTGTAGATTTTCCACCTATTGTCGCAAGAATCTGATCTGCCATATCCGCATCAATCTTCTGACGCGTCGCCACATTTACAGTTTTATCCTTTTCTTGAGCAACTACAATATCAGATTTAGCCTCTTTTTCCAACATCTTATTTTGTAATGATTTTGTATATCCGATTGTCATCTGAGGTCTAGTGAAACTATCTTTAGCTTTTAATATAGCCACTACTTTAACCTTCGTTCCCGAATCATACATCTTAGTATCAACATCACGCGGAACAAAACCATCACTGATTTTTCTATAATAGTTATTATTATCTATAACGCTAAATTCTTTTCCAATAATATCTTCATACTTAACTTTTGAATTTTCATCAAAACCTAATGCTTTCAACGTAGCTTTGTCGATTTCATTATTTTTCGCAGTAAATAATACAACTTCATTTTCACTAGGATATTCAAAATTATCTTTAGATGATTTTATCACTTCGTATTGATTCATAATCATATTCTTATCTTCTGGTAGTACTCCAAAAATACCATCACCTAATGCATCTTGATCTTGTTTTACAGCAATTACATCACCTTTTGTATTTTTAGTCAATGCCTGTATTGTATATCCTTGAGTAAATTCAATCGCGGAATAATAATCCTTTGCATTATTTTGAATATAGTTTATAAATGTTTCTCCATTTCCTAATGCGTCCACCGAATACAAGTTTCTATGTACATCACGGCTAGACTTCGGTACTAATTCTGAGCCATTAGAGTCTTTTTCTGAATTATCATCATCAACACTAAGTCCGAAATTTACCTGATTTGCACTAATCATAATCGGCATAGATGATAAGTTTTCGTTTTGCATCGTTTGAATATATTTATCCATTCCCGATGAAATAGACAATACTAGACCTATACTAATAATCCCTATACTGCTAGCGGCAACCGTCATAAATGTACGGAATTTTTTCGTAAGAAGGTTTTTAAAACTAGATTTAATCGCACTACCAAATGCCATCGCAGTTTTTTTCAAAGTAAAGCCATTATCAGCGACCTCTTCAGCTACATACGGATTTGTATCTTCTTGAATCTCTCCATCTTTAACCCTTACTATTCTATCACTATATTTTTTCGCTATTTCTGGATTATGCGTTACCATTATAACTAACTTCGTCTTACTTATCTCTTTTATAAGTTCCATAATTTGAACACTAGTCTTACTGTCTAACGCTCCTGTAGGCTCATCAGCAAGAATAATCTTTGGATCAGTTACTAATGCACGAGCGATCGCCACCCTTTGCATCTGACCTCCAGAAAGTTGATTAGGTTTTTTATACAGATGCTCCGCTAAGCCAACATCTTCTAATACTTTCTTAGCCTTTTCATGATTTTCTGAATTAGAATGCCCTGAGATAGACAAAGCTAATTTTACATTCTCAATAACACTTAAATGAGATATTAAGTTATAACTTTGAAATACAAAACCTATAGTCCCATTTCTATAACTATCCCAATCTCTATCTCTAAACTCTTTAGTAGAACGCCCCATAAGAGCCATATCGCCAGATGTGTATTTATCTAAACCACCTATAATATTTAATAACGTCGTTTTCCCACTTCCACTAGCACCTAAAATCGATACAAACTCATTTTCTCTAAAATGAATATTCACAGATTTTAGTACTTCTACTTCACTACCACCAGTATTATACTTCTTAACTATATTTTTAAGTTCTAACACTCTATGTCCTCCTAATCTAATTTCATTGAAAATAATAATTAGTTTACATAAATTATTTTCATAGTTTCAATTATACCATAAACTTCTAATCTCTAAAAGTAATATCCTAAATGATTAAATCTAAAATTAATCTTAAGTTAATCTTCAAAATAAATTCCAGTTCAAAGAAAAGAACTGGAATTTAACCTAAGAATAATTTTTAGCTGTAATCTACTTTAAAAGTTTAAAATAGAATAAGTTACTAACCTTTATACTTTTTAACCAAATAAAAGGGTAAAACCGCAGAGGCAATTGCAAAAATAACTATTAAAACTAATGCTACTATAGAACTAAAGAATCCACTAATAAATATAGCAACTCCACTAAAAGTCATATGCAATGCGTAACCTCTAATCACTTTTTGCTCATTGACACCTTTTTCTAAACCAAAAAGATTAAAATTGTATTTTCCCCAAAATTCTTTTTTAGGCAGATAGTTACCAAGTATAATAAACACTATTCCGATAACAAACACTGTTAATTGTGGTACATTAAAATTATTATCTAAAGCATATGCTACTATGCCACCTTGAACTAGAACACTTATCAAAGGTATAATTCCCTTAATTATTAGCGCCCCTTTTTTCGGAGTTTTATCAAAATCAACTACTAGCGAAATTATTCCCTGAACTATCGCTAAGAATATAGGAACACCAATAATCGCATAAGTTTTACTCACAAAATTATCCGGTTCTCCTTTAGCATTGAAATGTACGGCTATTTGTTCAGGTAATACATTATAATAGTACATCCCCATTAATATCGGTAACAAGCATATTGCAATTCCTAAAAACAAACTCTTTTTATCTACTCTCATCATCTTTTCCTCCTAAACCATAAATCCACACCAGTACTTCTTCAAATACGCTGGCATTTAATTCGTAATAAATAAAGTTTTTATGCCTAGTTTCTAATATCAAACCCGCTTTTTTTAGCTGAGTTAAATGATAGGAGACAGTAGCTCCTGTTAAATGAAATTCCGAAGCTAGTTCTCCAGCACTTTTCTTCTCTTCTTTCAACATTTCTAGTATATTTCTTCTTACTGGATCAGATATTGCCTTTAAAGTTTCACTCATCCCATGTATATCACTCCTTCATATAACAAACTGCAATTCTATTTAGATATCTTTCTAAATAGATTATAACTCCACCTTATATTAAAGTCAAGAACTATTTAGAAAAATTTCTAAATAGTTCTTGATAGTTATATAGGACACTATCCCAACTGTACTATTAAATAAAAAATTTTTATAATCGTAATTTTAATTAATATAAATAACATTTAATAATTAAAAATTTCAATTATCACTTAATTCAAACAAATATGCATTTAATTTATGCTTTCATTATATATTTCATAATAAACACATCTATATAGGTATCCATATAGGATTCTGTTTATTAAATATATTTTCTGTATTATTATTTATCTCCCTATTGACATAATCTATTTTTCTGTTAAAATAAGAATTGTAAACGCTATCTTTTATGTGTTATTACTTTTTATACCGTTATGTTTTAACTGAAAATTAGATACAATTAATACTTATTTATTTCTTTTTCTCAATCTAATATTCAGTTAAAATATAAAAAAATTAAAAGGAGATTCTATTATGAAATTAGCACTATTTAACTTGAGAGAAGATGAAAGACCATTTGTTGATGCATGGTTAAAAGAACATCCAGAGGTAGAGATTGATCTACATGAAGGCGAACTTCAAGCAGAAACAAAACACCTATTAGATGGAAAACAAGGAGCTGTAATGTTCCAAAATAGACCATTTGCAAAAGAAGTTTATGATTACGCTAAAGAGCAAGGTGTAAAAGTTATCGCAAACAGAATGGCTGGATTCGATATTTACGATATAAAATATATGCGTGAATTAGGAATTAGTATGACAAACGTTCCAAGATATTCACCTAATGCAATTGCTGAACATGTCGTAACAACTGTATTATATATAAGTAGAAATATTAGAAAAATTTTAAATAACGTTGAAAAACATGATTTTACATGGAATAAAAATATTATTTCTCGAGAGCTTAGAACACTTACTGTTGGGGTTTTAGGTACAGGAAATATCGGTAGACAAGCTGCAACTTTATTCAAAGGATTAGGATGTAAAGTTATAGGTTATGATTTGTACCCTTCTGATGCTGCTCGTGAGGTATTGGATTATGTTGATAGCATCGATGAATTATTAGCTCAATCTGATGTTGTTACAATTCATGTTCCTGCTACTAAGGAGTATACTCATATGGTAAATGATGAGTTCTTTAGCAAAATGAAGGACGGTTCTATCTTCGCTAATGCCGCTCGTGGTGTTCTTGTGGATACAAAAGCTGTTATTCGCGCTTTGGATAGTGGTAAGTTATTAGGGGCTAGCCTTGATGTATATGAGCACGAAGGAAATTATGTACCAAAAGATTTCTCAAATAAAGATTTCGATGATTCTTTAATGCAAGAGTTGATCGATAGAGACGATATTGTCTATACTCCACACACTGCTTTCTATACAGAAACAGCAGTAAAAAACCTTGTAGAAGGTGCACTTAATGCTGCAGTTGATGTAATAACTACTGGAGATTCTCCTAATATTGTTAATAGATAATTCAGATATAATTGGAGTATGACGAGAAGATATTATTCACACTATATTCTACATTAATAATTCGCTAACAACAATATATTTAAAGATACTATTTTAACAATTAAATACAACACTACATATGTTATGGGGATGATTCGACAAAATCTTGTTTCTTGGAAATCACGATTTTTGAGTCACTCCCATAATTTTTTATAATTTTTAATTTTGCAAATGACACTATTTGTCAGTTTGCATAATCAAAACATTTTCAATCATCGGTAATTTTACAATATTTTTATTTGTATATACATGATTAAGTATGTAAAAATATTTTTAACAAGAATTATTTCCCTGTTATATTTCAATTGACAACAGTCTATATTTTGATAAAATAGAGGTGTAAACAGTTAGTAAGATAATTTTATCATTAAAATATTTTAGTATAATTAATATTATTTTTATTTCTTTCCAATTATACTATTTGTTGCATCTTGATATTAATTACTACTAAAATATATAATCCTGGGAATACATTATTAAGTATTTTCAAATAAAATGATAATTATTATATGGGTCAATAGATAAAGGGGATATATCTATATATCTCATACAATCCTTTGGATTGTTCTTAGAACTGTGGAAGTTATTTAACTTTCATTTAATCGACTATACTATATATAGTCATAAATTTCCTTTCGGTTGTTAAAATTTTTTTAACAATAAACTTTTAATTTAATTTCAGGTTTTAACCTGATTACTACAAAATAACTATTTATCCTAAATTTTTATTTTGTGTTCATATAACGAAAAACAGTCCTTTAAGGGCTGTTTTTTGTTTTAATGTATTTTCTGTAAAAATTCTTACATCACAAATAGATACAGATATAACAGTCATTCACTAACATTATTATTAATAAAAAAAGGAGTAATTCGGCAAAATCAATTTTGCCGAATTACTCCTTAAAGCTTATTAGATAGCAGTAGACCTCTACGTCTACACGTTTTCATAAACTTTTTTAATCTAAGACTTTGAATTCTGTCCTTTTTATTTGATTTTCTTATATTAATCAATTACAGAAACTTTTAAGAAGTTAGTTGATCCTACATTACTTCTTGAAGTGTTAACTGGGATACCACCAGTAATTACGATAGCATCACCTTTTTTAGCATATCCTGAAGTTTCTGCGATAGCTTTAGCTGTTTCTAACATTTCGTCAGTTGATTTAACTTGGTTAGAGATTTGAGCATCTACTCCCCATACTAAACTTAATCCACGAGCAACTTTTTCACTCGGTGTTACAGCTAAAATAGCTGCATTTGGACGGTATTTAGAAATTAATCTAGCAGTTTGTCCTGATTCAGTGTATGTTACGATTGTGTGTAAATCTAAGTTTAAAGCTGTATATCCTACAGATACTCCAATTGCATTCGTAATATCTTTAGAAACGATTTTTTTAGAACGTGCTTTTAAAATACGAGAGTAATCTTGCATTTCTTCAGTACGTTTAGCAATTGTAGCCATTGTACGAACTGATTCAATTGGGTATGCTCCCGCTGCAGATTCTCCTGATAACATAATTGCATCAGTTCCATCGTAAATTGCGTTCGCTACGTCAGATACTTCAGCACGTGTTGGACGTGGATTTTTTTGCATTGAGTCTAACATTTGAGTAGCTGTGATTACGAATTTACCAGCTGCATTACATTTAGCAATAATATCTTTTTGCATGATTGGTACTTCTTCTGCTGGTACTTCAACCCCAAGGTCTCCACGAGCGATCATGATACCATCAGATACTTCAATAATTTCATCGATATTGTCGATAGCTTCTTGACATTCGATTTTAGGGATGATTTGAACGTGTTCGCATCCTTCTTCTTTAAGAATACGTCTAACTTCTAGCACATTTTCTTTTGTACGAACAAATGAAGCAGCAACAAAGTCAATATCATTTTTACATCCGAAACGAATATCTTCTTCGTCTTTTGGAGTAATACCTGGTAATTTTGTAGATACACCAGGAACGTTAACTCCTTTTTTGTTTTTAAGTACTCCACCATTTTGGATAGTTGTGTAGA